>VBOM01000021.1 GCA_005877535.1 Nitrospirota bacterium
AACCGCCGATACGCGGCTACGACAAGCCCGACGGCGGGCGGGCTCGCCGCTCGGTCGGTCAACATACTGTTTCAAGTATGCCTCCCTCCCTCACGGCTCCGCGCGCCCGTCTCGCTTGGCGTCTCGGCGGTTTCGTCACGAGCCCTCGTGAATAGTGCGGGGTAGGGATTGCTTCCCTCCCTTTCCATCTGCGACATTATAAGAAAGGTCCCGTTAGGAGACTGTGATGGCTCATGCCAACAAGCCTCCCTCGAAACCACCAGATCCGGTTACTGTCAGCCAAGCTGTAAAATCAACGGTTGAGTGTGAAATAAAACTGGCGGTCGATGACCATTTCCGCCTGCCCTCTCTTCCCGGCGTTCCCCTGCCACGACGCCTGCTGACCTCGACCTACTACGACACCTCACAGTACGACCTGGCCCACGCGGGGATCACCCTCCGTCATCGAGTCGAGCGCGGGAAACAGGCCTGGCAGCTGAAACTCCCCCTGATGAAGGACCGGCAGGAAATCGAGATGCTCGATCGTCAGTCTATTCCACCGAGAACGTTCCGCGATCTACTCTTTCTCCACCTCGGACAGAGGCAGCTCATACCTGTGGCAACCTTGCGGGTCTGGCGGGCGGGTATCCGGGTGCACATGGACAATGTCCCTGTCGCAGACGTCACGCTCGATCACGTGTCGGTTGTGAAAAACGGAGCGGTGCTTCAGCGCTTTCGAGAACTCGAAATCGAACAGGTGGATGGGAAGGACAGCACACTGCCCGACCTCGAAAAACAGCTCCGTCAAGCGGGTGCCAAAGATCATGACGGACGCCCCAAGCTCGTTCGCGCGCTTTCCTTGGTGGCTCCCAGTTCTGAGCCACAGCCGGCATCGGATGCACCGGTGGTGGATCATGTGAAGTGGGCCCTCGCACGTCATGTCCGATGGCTGATTGCGCATGATCCCGGCGCCAGGCTCGGAAGGGAACCTGAGAGCCTGCACCAAATGCGTGTGGCCACGAGACAATTGCGCGCCGTCCTACGCGCCACCAGACCCCTGCTCGTTCCTGAATGGGCAGACTCGTTGCGTGATGAATTGCGCTGGCTCGGACAACTGCTGGGACCAGCTCGCGATCTCGACGTGCAACTCGCCTATTTCCGTGAGGAATCTGCCGCGCTGGATGCAAGAGACCGGCGGCCTCTGACAGAGTTCATCGCCCATCTGGAAGCCCAACGGAACAATGTCCAGGAGGTCCTGCTGAACGAGCTGAAAAACGAGCGGTATCTTGACCTCATCAGGCGCAAAGCCCGCGCCGTGCAGGACGTCTTGGGCAGGCACCAAGACGCCATTCAAGCCGAAGCGCATATCCGGGCGTTCCTCAAGAAATCGACCAGCGCGCGGGCAGCCTTCGTCGCCGGACGCATGGTCGAACGCCAGCGCCAGCGTCGAGAAAGGGCCAGAAAAAATATGCCGCGGCTCTTGCGAGGGCTCGTAAAGCGAGGCGAGAAAGCGTGGGGATAAAATTTCCTTGTTGCTGGGGCGGTCCACTGAAGGGATGCGGAGGAAAAGGTGTCAGGTTCGATTGACGGTCGATTTCATCAGGCTGTCTGCTTGGGGAGGTGAAAACCCCTGATACCCGCGATGGCGCTCAGTGAGTTCAAGTACGGAGAAAGACTGGCCATCCACCATTTCTGGCGCCGTGAAGATTTGCCGTAACTGGCCACCGTGGGCGCCGACGATCTGACCGGCAAAGACTACCCCTTGTGCCTTCAACCGTTCAATCGCCTGCTCGATGTCTTCCACGCGCACCGCTACATGATGAAACACCTGATCACCGAATGTTTTGACCCAACCGGGGATGATGCTGGTGCGGCCCCGATTATCGGAATAGGCTTGATCCACGAAGAGCGCGGGGTACCCAACCTTCCTATAGACCTTCGCGTACCAGTCTTCATACTCGATCGTTTCGCTGTACCCATACCCGAGCCTCGTGAATTCCTCCGCACGCCGGTCGATATTCAGCGTCCGCAGCGTTAGATGGTCTGCGATCGGGTAAAAGCCGACTCCCGCCTCGTCAAGGGAGTCCCGCAGCACCTTGGCTGCCCGATTGCGAGACACATAGTCCTCGATCATTCTTGCAATCAATGCATCCAACTCAACGCCTGATTCCATGGTCCAAGCTCCTTGTTGCTCAGGCACGGACATTATGAGCCGAACTGAATGCCCTGGGCCAACGGCAAATCGTTACCCCAGTTGGTTGTGTTCGTCTGCCGCCGCATATAGGCTTTCCAGGCATCCGACCCGGCCTCGCGCCCTCCCCCGGTTTCTTTTTCGCCTCCAAAGGCGCCGCCGATTTCCGCCCCTGACGTACCGATGTTCACATTGGCGATCCCGCAGTCGCTGCCTGCAGTGGATGTGAACCGCTCGCTGCTCCGCAGGTCGGACGTAAAAATCGCAGAAGACAGGCCTTGAGGTACGGCATTCTGTAATGCGATGGCATCGTCAAGCACCGTGAAGGGCATGACATAGAGAATCGGCGCAAAGGTTTCACGCTGGACGATGGACCAATGGTTTTCCGCTTTCACGATGGCCGGTTCCACGAAGTAGCCCGGCTGACCCAGTACCTGCCCCCCATAGAGGACTTTCCCTCCCGCCTGCTTCACCTCTTCGATAGCCTTCCGATAGGCCTCGACCGCAGCTCGATCGATCAACGGACCCATGAGCACACCTGACTCCAATGGATTGCCGATACGTATCTGTCTGTACGCCGAGATAAGCTTTGTGACCACTTCATCGTAACGAGATTCATGGACGAACAGCCGTCTCGTCGTCGTGCAACGTTGGCCGGCGGTGCCGACCGCACCGAACACGATGGCGCGAATCGCCAAGGAGAGGTCCGCTGTTTGATCCACGATAATTGCGTTGTTCCCGCTCAGTTCCAAAAGCGTCCGCCCCAGCCGTTGCGCGACGGCCGAAGCCACAGTTCGACCGACCGGGACGGACCCCGTGAACGAGATCAACGGCACTCGACGGTCCTGGACCAACGTCTCCGCGATGGTCTTCTCGGCCGTCACGATCAGTGAGAAGATCCCTCGGTAGCCCTGGTGCTCCATCACTCGGTTGCAGAGGTGCTGCACCGCAATCGCGCAGAGCGGCGCTTTCGGCGAAGGCTTCCACACAACCGTATCTCCGGCAATCGCAGCCAGGAAGGCGTTCCAGGCCCAGACTGCTACGGGAAAATTGAAGGCTGTGATCACGCCGATCGGCCCGAGCGGATGCCATTGCTCCGACATCCGATGCTGCGCCCGCTCGGAATGCATCGTCGTTCCATACAACATGCGCGACTGGCCCACGGCGAAGTCTGCCATATCGATCATTTCCTGAACTTCGCCGTCCCCCTCCGGTTTGATTTTCCCGACTTCGAGAGACACCAGCGAGCCAAGCAAGTCCTTATGTTCCCGCAACTCGGCGCCGATCAATCGGACGAGCTCCCCCCGCTTGGGAGCCGGGACAAGCCGCCATTGCTGAAATGCCGCAATGGATTCCTGCAGGATGTGCTCATAGTCATCGGCTGAACAGGTACGAATTTGCGCAATCATCTCACCGGTCGCGGGATTCACGGATTCCAGGAGCGATGTGTTCTCGCCAGAGGCCCACCAATGGGTCCCGGTGCTGCCACCGGCGTTGATGGCGCTCAAGTCCAATCCCTTCAGGATCTCCGCAATCGACATCATCGGTAGCAGGCTCCAAACCGATTCTTGAGCACGTCTTGTAACGGAAAGGATTCCTGGGTCACGAATCCCCTATACTGTTTAGGCGCCGCAAGCACGAGATCCACTACGGCACAGAGACTCGAGGCGGTGGTCACTTGAATGGCGGACCACAGTTTTCCCTTAATGCATTGAGGATAGATCTTCTTCACGTAGTTTTCCTCGAACAAGGCGCCTTCCCTCGTTCCCATTACGGAGGCATAGATCAGCACGACATCTTGCAGTGTCTGGGGAATCGCCTGTTCGAGGATTCGCTTGAGCGTTTCACGATCCTCATTTAGTTTGAGATCTTTCATCAAGAGGTGAATTTTCTCGCAATGGCCTGGATACCGCAACGTCTTGTAGTTCATGGTCCTGACTTTCCCTGCATAGGTATCGGCCAACGTTCCCAATCCTCCGGAGGTGTTGAACGCTTCGTACAGAAGTCCGTCCACCTCGATCGTCTCATACCCTTCGAGGGGAAGGAGGGGGACCTTCTCCCCTCCTTCAATTCCATAACAGATATTGCCATACTCGTTGATCAGCCCATCGGTGGACCATGTCAGCGAATACTTGAGGGCGTTACTGGGATGAACCGGCAAGGCTCCGACCCGCATCTTGACCGTATCCGCCGTATCGAAATGGGTGATCAAGTCGTGCGCCGCAATGCTGATGAAACCGGGGGCTAGACCGCATTGTGGCACAAAGGCTTGCGGTGAGTCGGTGCTCAGAACTTTGACCTGATTGGTGACTTCGACGTCCTCCGTCAGATCAAAATAGTGAAGCCGATGTTCCCGAGCCAATCCGGCTACAATGGGGTTGCAGAAATACGGGAGGCTCGACAGGACCGCATCGAATCGATGCGCCGTCAAGTAGGCGCTGACGGCGTCGGGATGTCGGACGTCGAGGAGCAGGGGCGTCACTCGCGAGAGACCGAGGTCTTCGACGAACCGTTTGGAGGCATCGAGGCTGATGT
Source organism: Nitrospirota bacterium (assembly GCA_005877535.1). GTDB lineage: Bacteria > Nitrospirota > Nitrospiria > Nitrospirales > Nitrospiraceae > Palsa-1315. The sequence goes on from VBOM01000021.1 coordinate 4,706, forward strand.
CACCGAGATAGACCTCATAGTCCCCACCTTCTGACAAGAGGCAGGTCACCAGGGATCCGATCTTTCCAGCACCAAGGACGAGCACGCAATGCATAACGAGCCTCGCTTACGATCAGTATACTCCCGCCCTAGCAGGCTCAGGAAAGCATTTTTGCATGTGAGAACTTCGATCTTTGGCACCTGTAAGAGAAGATGAGAACATCCCTGCAGGATAGGCAGGCGAGACTTACGGGACGAGCGAGACGCGAGGGTTCGAGGTTTTCGGAACTTCGAACCCCGAACTTCGAACTTGGGATCGTGTGCGCCGACAGTCGGCGAAGGTCTTCCCCCCCTCAGTATCAGAAACCAACATCGACGAGAGGGGTCAAAACCCCGGCCTCGCGGGGAATCGTCAGAACATTCCGATAATGGCAGGCCGACGAGAGCGCAAGCCCTTGGGTGAAAAACGATCCAATATGTTGATTTTTCAGCACATAACAAGCGTGAAGCAGACAAGGAGTTTGTGATACGCTAACCGACTATCAGGAGCAGCGGTTATGTTGCGCATGCCTTCTCGAGTCGTGTTTCCGTTCGGCTATCGGATCTCCGTGCGCCAACTTTCCGATGCCGACATGGACCGTCGTGACGCGAATGCTGACGGTATCTGGGACGACGCCACCAAAACGATCTACCTTCGCAAGCGCTTGCCCGTGACCAGACGTCGCTACATTCTTGCCCACGAACTCGGCCATGCCTGGCTCGACTGGCAACATCGGCATCTTGATAACGGCAAGGCCAAAACGTAGCAGGATGCTGAAAAAGTCCGCCAGCTTCGTTCTCGCCTCATCGAAATCCTCAAAGTACCCAGAGGGTACACCTCAGCCCTTCACTCGATGCGGCCTTGCTAGGCAGCCTTTTGAGCATCCTGCGATGACGCCTTCCTCTTGTCCCAGACGTGCAGGCCAGCAAAATGCTCATGTGCGAACACAGTTTTTCTGAAACCTATTTGGCCCCGGCAAGCTTGAGTACCACAGCCCATTCCGCTTCCGTCACCGGCTGTACAGACAGGCGGGAACCTTTTTGTATCAAGACCATGTTCTTTAGCTTAGGTTCCTGCCTCAGTCGGTCGAGCGACAGACTGGTCTTGAACGTCTGACGATACCGAATGTCCACCATATCCCATCGTGGAGCAGAGGGAACACTGGCTGGGTCATAGTGGTGGTTAGTCTTGTCGAACTGCGTCTGGTCTGGATAGGCCGCCCGCACCACCTCCGCAATCCCCATCACTGGTCATTCGGCTCACTCCGTGTATGCTGTCGGCGATGCCTCGTGTTTCGATTGAGGTCTGCCGATGGAACTGACTCCATTCTTCTTTGGTCTGTATAAGTTCGTCAAGTACGGCCTCTATCCACTGACATGGGTGGTGCTGCTTCTCAGCGCGGCGACAGTCTTAGCCCTCTTCCCGTTCTCGCCAAAACGCCTGCGGTGGGTGCGCCAGCTCGTCATGTTCTCCCTCCTCCTCCTCGTAACGCTATCTAGTCCGTTGGTTGCCACTCCGCTGATCGGCTCGCTGGAATCCTGGTACCACCCTCCACAGCTGACACCGTCCGATCGCTTTGATGCGATCGTCGTATTGGGTGGAGGCATTGACGAGAAAGGTTCGCTTCGACCAACCACCGAGCCATCTTCCTATTCCAGAAATCGAACCACGTGCGGCGTGGACCTCTACCAGCAGGGCTATGCCCCCACGTTGGTGCTGACGGGGGGAGATGCCAGCGCCTTCGGCACGGGCCCCAAAGTAGCGGTCGAAATGAAACGATGGGCGGTCCGCCTCGGCGTTCCGGAGTCCGCTACAATGATCGATACAGAAGCCCGAAACACGTATGAGAACGCGACGGGGACCAAACGGCTGCTCGGACCCGCCTCGATTCTCCTCGTGAGTTCAGCCAGCCATCTGCCGCGGGCCGTCCCGGTGTTCACCAAACAGGGCTTCCGCGTCACGCCGGCCCCCTGCGATTATGTCTCACAGGACCTGCCGCGAGAGAGCTGGGACGACATTGACATGTTTGATATCTTGCCGAACGAGAACGCGTTACAACACACCAGGGAAGCAGTGGCGGAAGTGGCGGGTATGGTGATCTATTGGCTGTCAGGGAAACTCTAGCAGGATGCTGAGCTCTCACTTTTTGCAGAATATGAATATAATGGAATGCCCTCACACACGGGAGTGGCACCAGAGTAATCTGCAGGAGCTCAAAAAGGCTATCCAGCAAGGCGCAACATACGCATCGGTATGTTGAACTTCTGAGCGATGCGAGGACGCCGCTGCCAGACTTTTTCAGTATCCTGCTAGCCTGAGGTTTCGAGAACGGCCAGCAGGGCGCGATAGGTCAACTCTCGAACTCTGGCCTTCGACGGCGGCTGGTCGCTGCTGTTCATATCCAACCAGACGCGTTCCGTCACCTGGGCGCTCGCGTCGTTGCAGAGCCCCCACATTTGGTGAAGAAACCCGTCCGGCAATCCGACTTGCACCCCTTCGGATTCGATGCGATCGTCAAGTATGGCCAACAAATCGGATAGTGCCTGATCCGACCGATAGGGAGTAGCGGAAAAGCCAAATGAGGCATGGGCCGCCGTCTCCTGCTTCGCCTGTTCGACCAGATCCCGCATGTACTCTTTGAGCAAACCCACCACATGACCGGACAACGCCATACCGTTCTCCTTGCCCACATTATGCGGCTATATCAGAGTGAGAACAAGAACGACGTGTGTGCGGGACAGGCGAGGGTTCGAGGTCCGAAGTTCG
>VBOM01000001.1 GCA_005877535.1 Nitrospirota bacterium
TATCGGCCACGAGCAGATTCCCCGCGCAATCCACCACGATGCCAAAGGGGTAACTCAAGCCGGCTTCGAGGGCAGCGCCCTCGTCGCCCCCGTAATGTGCGACACCAACCCCGGCAATGCGCTCAATACGTCCAGTGGTTCGATCCCATCGCCGCACCAAATGATTGTCCGAATCGGTGAAGAAAAGATTCCCCTCTTCATCCAACGCAATCCCCGATGGCCGAGAGAGACTGCTGCTGGGTGGTTCATCAGGCCCCTGGTACCGATATTCACCGCCGTCGCCCACCACAGTTCGTATCATACCAGTGACGGGATCAACAGCACGAATCCTTCCGTTGAAGCTATCGGCGATGAATAACGTGCCGTCTGACGCAAGCGCCAATCCGCTGGGACCTGCTAAAGCGGTTTCCACCGCGGCCACACGATCTCCATTATACCCAGCCATTCCTGTCCCTGCGACCGTACAGATCACTCCGGTGGTCAAATCCACAGCCCTCACGCGGTTGTTGCTTTGGTCGGCAATATAGAGGACACCCTCGTCACTCACCGCTAAGGCAGCCGGTTCGTTCAACCCAGCCTCCTCGGCCAATCCCCCGTCACCAAAGCACCGAGGCCGGCCCAGGCCGGCGACTGTCGTGATCATCCCTGTTGCCGCATCCACACGCCGCACCCGATGGTTCAGGGTATCCGCAATGTAGAGATGCCCTGCTCGATCGACCACAACCGCGGTTGGAAAATTCAACAGGGCTTGCTCGGCAGGACCACCGTCGCCACTGAAGCGTGTGACCGGCGCTGCACCGGTCGCAACATATCGCACGGTCCCGCTCAGATCAGACTGTTGGGTAACGGCGTGCAAATTGACCGGGCCGCTTTCTGCAAAAGGATCGCCATCCACTCCCTCAGCCACCGGAACGGGGGGGACAGTCTTCGTTCCTGTTTCACCTCCCTGAATACGGCCAGCGACTGTTCTAATACATTGGGTCTTTATGTCGATCCTCCGAATGACGTGGTTCTCAGAGTCGGCGATGAAGAGGTTACCCTCTGGATCAATGGTGAGACTCTTGGGCTCATTCAGACAAGCCGAAGAGGCCAGAGCTCCATCTCCGGACCAGCCTGCGCCTCCGGTACCGGCAACGGTCTGGATGAATCCAGCTTTGAGATCCGTACTCATTTGCCTCAAACATCTTGCCTAGTTCAGATTTCGCAGGATGGCCTCACCCATTTCTGTCGTATTGACAAGGCGAGTACCCGGACTATGAATATCTTTCGTGCGATAGCCGAGATCGAGGGTTTTCACGACCGACTGCTCGATGGCTGCTGCTTCCTTATCCAACTTGAAGGCATAGGACAGCATCATGGCCGCCGAGGCAATTGTCGCAATGGGATTCGCCACATTCTTCCCGGCAATGTCCGGCGCGCTGCCGTGAATCGGCTCAAACAGTCCAACCTGCGCGCCAATACTGGCCGACGGCAACATGCCGATGGACCCGGTCAACATCGCGGCTTCATCACTCAGGATGTCACCGAACATATTGTTGCAGAGCATCACATCGAACTGTCGAGGATTGCGCACGAGCTGCATCGCCGCATTGTCGACGTAGATATGACTCAACTCTACATCCGGATAGCCCTTATGGGTCTCGATGACCACACGACGCCACAGCTCGGATGACTCCAGAACGTTCGCTTTGTCAACGGACATCACTTTTTTCCGGCGTTTTCGCGCAGCCTCGAACGCTACTTTCGCAATGCGTCGGATTTCTTCAGTGGTATAGACCTCAGTGTTGAATCCTCGCTCGCTCCCGTTCAGCAACTTCTCTATACCTTTGGGTTTCCCGAAATAGATACCGCCGGTCAGTTCACGAATGACGAGGATGTCGATCCCCTCAATCACCTCGCGCTTCAGTGTGGAGGCATCCGCCAATATCGGATACAACTTCGCCGGGCGTAAATTCGCGTAGAGGCCCAGGTGCTCTCGCAAGCCCAAGAGCGCGCGTTCTGGACGCAAGCTATATTCCAGCCCGTCCCACTTAGGACCGCCTACCGCGCCGAGCAGAACGGCATCGCTCTGCTTGGCCAGGGTTAGTGTCTCCTGAGGGAGCGGGACGCCCACTTTGTCGATGGCCTGCCCACCGACATCACCAGACAAAAACTCGAACGTGTGCTCGAACTTCTCGGCCACAGCCTTCAGCACCTTCACGGCTTCAGGGACAATCTCCCGACCCACTCCATCACCGGCTAGTACGGCAATCCTCGCCTTCACAAACCACGCTCCCTCTTTGTGAGTTATGACCGCACCAGCCTCTATCAGGATCCTGAAAAAGTCTCACTTCTCACCCACCCAACCCCGGTGCGCCAAGACGCACCCTTCACCAGGCAGCGTTCTCGCATCGCTCAGAGGCTCAACGTACCGAAGCGTACGCCTCGCCTCTTCGCTCGCTGCGGCCTTGTTTAACGGCCTTTTTGAGCATCCTGCGGAAATATTCTCCTGTTTTGCCACACGTGCCGATCATCAGCGTTCCGGTGTTCCTACATCGTTTGTCCGCAGCATCTATTCCAAAACTTCCTCATACTCTGAACGCCAAGCGGGGTCGACCAAACAGAGGAACTCGATGGCGGTAGGTCCGCTATTTTCCAGCGACTGCTTGCCTCCCGGCGGCACATAGATAACGGAGCCTGGTTCCACCGCGACGACCGAGTCGTCTACGGTCAACCGTCCCCGACCAGCGATAATGTAGTAGACCTCTGAAGACGTCAGCCTGTGCCATTTCGACCGAACGCCCGGAGCCAAGGTCCCATGCACCACACTATACCCAAGCGCGAGCGGTTGTTTCGCCGGATGCAGCAGCTCGCGCAGGACGGTATGGTCGCCTGCCAGAAACTCCGGCCGATCTGCCAGGGTGACATGAACCACGGAGTACCTCACAGCCAACGATACATTCCCGTTTCCAGACCGGAACCGGTGACTCTACCGTGGGCCCTTTCTCTAAATCAACCTCACCCTCTGCTCGCCCTGCGCCTGTTTTCCTGCCAAGTACGACAACTTGTTTAGCGCATTGAGATAGGCCCGCGCCGAGGCCATGATGATGTCCGTATCCGCTCCATGGCCAGAGACGGTGTGTCCATCTTCCTGAACCCGGACCGAGACTTCGCCCTGGGCATCAGTCCCACCGGTGATCGCCTTCACGACATACATGAGGAGCGTGCTCTTGGTCTGCGTGATTGCTGCAATCGTCCGATAGACCGCATCAACCGGTCCATCGCCTATCCCGGTCTGCGAGATCGTTCGTCCGTCGATCTCGAGTTCGACCGTGGCGGTTGGAACCCGATCAGTCCCGCTGGCCACATGAAACGATTTCAAGGTGATACGATCGGGCATTTTGGCCAACTCTTCGGAGACAATGACTTCGAGATCCTCTTCGTAGATCTCCTTCTTTTGATCGGCCAACTTCTTGAACCGCTCGAACGCATGGTTTACCTCCTCGTCCGAGAGCGTATACCCTAACTCCTCGAGCCGCTGGCGAAACGCATGCCGGCCTGAGAGCTTCCCCATGACCATCTTGCTCTCAACCAGCCCAATCGACTCCGGCCGCATAATTTCATACGTCGCCTTGTCCTTCAGCAGGCCGTCTTGGTGAATGCCTGACGTATGGGCGAAGGCGTTCGCTCCGACGATCGCCTTGTTAGGCTGGACCACCATGCCGGTAATCTTGCTGACCAATCGGCTGGTCTTCGAGATCTCTTCGGCTTGAATCGTCGTGTCTGCTTGATAGAAATCTTTCCTGGTCCGAAGCCCCATGACAATTTCTTCCAGTGCGGTATTCCCTGCCCGCTCACCAATCCCATTGATCGTGCACTCGACTTGACCGGCCCCTTCGAACACCGCCGCCAAGCTGTTTCCCACGGCCATGCCCAGATCGTTATGGCAATGGACGGAGATCACCGCCTTCGCACTGTTTGGTACCTGCTCACGAATTCCACGAATGAGCATGCCGAATTCTTGTGGCACCGCATAGCCGACCGTATCAGGAATATTAATCGTCCCGGCTCCTGCGGCAATCACCGCCTCGATCACCTCATAGAGATAAGTAGGATCTGAACGACTGGCATCCATAGGCGAAAACTCCACATCATCCACATACCCCCTCGCCCGTTGCACCATCTCGACCGCGCGCCTCTTCGCCTCGTCACGCGTCATTCTGAACTGGTGCTTTAAGTGGATATCCGAGGTCGAGAGAAACGTATGAATGCGGACCTTCGGGGCCCCCTTCAATGCCTCCCAGGCTCGATCGATATCCTCCGGACGAGCCCGAGCCAAGCTGCAAATCGTCGGTCCCTCGACTTCCTGCGCGATTCGCCGCACCGCTTCAAAATCCCCGGGTGAGCTAAAGGCAAATCCTGCCTCGATGATATCGACCCCCAAACGTGCCAACTGCTTCGCCACCATGATTTTCTCTTCCACATTCATGCTGGCCCCTGGAGATTGCTCTCCATCACGTAGGGTCGTATCAAAGATTCGTATCATCCGTGTCATGATTTCACCTCTCTTAATCTTGTGAGACTGCTCACAATGTCTTCCAGCAAGGCCGCAGGAAGCGAGACGACCGAGGCGTACCGTTTCTCACCCACCCGCCCCGAGCTGCCGAGACAGCTCTTTCACCAATGGGTACGTCGCAGGGAGGTACGCGACTTAAAACGCTGCGGGAAAGCATGTTCAGCAATCTCAAATAAAAAAACCTCCATCCCCACGCCCAGGGACGGAGGCTTGAGAAGCTCCGTGGTACCACCCTGATTTAGCCATGAACAACGTGTCGCGGTCCACAGCCCTTCATTATGCCCTGTACGGGGGCGAGGCGGAATCCATTACTCGGGGTTCACGGATTCTGGCTCAGAGGCGAGTTCGGCGCCGCGCAGGCTGGTTTGCACCATTCACCAGCTCTCTCTCATTGCTGTGCGAATCGCGTACTACTCCTCGTCGTAGCCATTAGAACTTCGATTCACTCACCGACTGCTCGGTCTTGGGCGACGGACGCTTCCCGGTCATCTTCGACAGAAGTCCGACGAGCCGTTCTGCCGGACCGAGCAAGGCGTACCCGGCAAAGATGACAAATAGCATAACTTGGGGCCAGGCGGCTACGAGCATGAGCGCCAAAATTCCCCATACGAGATAGGTAATGTGCCGACCGCCACTGAACTTCATGTCCTTAAAACTCCGATACTTGATGGTGCTCACCATCAAGAACGAAAGGGTCAACGTAATAATCAGGACAATGAGGGGCTTCACTTCCGTTCCAATCCTGACGCTATAGTGGTCAAAAATCACGAGTGACGCCACGACCCCTGCCGCTGCAGGAATAGCCAACCCAGTAAAGTACTTGCCGTCCGACACTGCTGCAGCCGAATTAAACCGGGCCAACCGAACCGCACCCATCGCCACATAGGCAAACATCACCGCCACACCAAACGTACCCTGTCCGCTCAGCGCCCAGGAATAAATCAAGAGGCCGGGAGCAACCCCGAACGACACCACGTCAGACAACGAGTCGTATTCGAGGCCGAAATGGCTGGTGCTGTTCGTCAACCGCGCGGACTTTCCATCGAGCACGTCGAAGATCATCGCCACCAGGATTGCGACCGCTGCGACCATGTAGTCCGCATTGAACACCGACAGCATCGAAAACACGCCGCACAATAGATTCCCTGTCGTAAAAAGATTCGGAATCAGGTGCATGGCGGCCTTGCGCCGCTTCCCATCTCTTCCGAATGATTGACGAAGTCCCGTGGTTTTCATCGCAATTCCCCCAGAATGGTCTCTCCACCTTTGACTCGATCGCCGACTGCAACTTTTATAGCCGTCCCGACAGGAAGAAAGGTATCCATCCTCGACCCGAATCGAATCAAGCCGAATCGTTCACCGCGCACGGCCCGATCTCCCGATGAGATCCAACAAACAATCCGTCTGGCAATCAACCCGGCCACCTGCACACAAAGCACCTTCGCACCTTGCACCGTCCGAATCATCAAGGCATTTTGCTCATTCCTCAAAGTCGCATCCGGCCTGCTGGCCATGAGGAATAAACCCGGCTGATACTGGACCTCCTCGACGACCCCTTCACAGGGAATCCGATTAATGTGCACATCGAGCACGTTCAAGAAGATAGTGAGTCGAATGCTGCGATCCTTAATGAATCGTGGCTCGAACTCTTCTTCGATGGCGATGACTTTCCCGTCACCGGACGCCACGACAAGACCAGGCCCCTGAGGGACCACCCGGGAGGGATTGCGAAAGAACCATGAGACGAAGAGCGTCAGAGTCGCCGCCCCGAGCGCCGCAATGGTCCAGCCCAGCCAGCCTGCTAATAGTGTAACGCCGGCAGCAACTCCGATGAAAGGAATTCCTTCTTTGGCAAACGGGATGCCGACGGCACGATCTGCCACAGAGTTTTCACTCCTCAGTTTTTGTTCTTATCGACCAGTTGGTCCTTCTTCAGCCAGGGCATCATCGCTCGCAGCCGGCCCCCAACCTCTTCGATGGGATGGGCTTCACCTTTAGCCAGCAGTGCATTGTAGACCGGACGGTTCGCCTGATTCTCCAACACCCACTCTTTGGCGAATTGGCCTTGCTGAATTTCGCCCAAGATCTTCTTCATTTCCTGCTTCGTCTGCTCCGTCACAATCCGAGGACCGCGAGTAATATCACCATACTTGGCCGTCGTGCTGATGGAATAGCGCATGTTGGCAATGCCGCCCTGATAGATCAAATCCACAATCAATTTTACCTCATGCAAGCACTCGAAATAGGCCATCTCCGGGGAGTAGCCGGCTTCCACGAGCGTCTCGTACCCGGCCTGGATGAGGGACGTGAGGCCTCCGCAGAGGACGACCTGCTCGCCGAAGAGATCCGTTTCGGTTTCTTCCCGAAAGTTTGTTTCGATCACACCAGCCCGCCCGCCCCCAATCGCACTGGCATAGGCAAGGCCTACCTGCTTGGTCGTTCCGCTTGGATCCTGATAGATCGCGAGCAGGCACGGCACCCCGCTGCCTTTCGTATATTCCGATCGAACAAGATGGCCCGGTCCTTTAGGCGCGACCATGAACACATTGATTGAGGGCGGTGGCACAATTTGTCCAAAATGAATGTTGAAACCATGGCCAAACGCGAGAGAGGAGCCCGGCTTCAGATTCGGGGCAATGTCCTGCCGATAGATGGCCGCTTGCGCTTCGTCAGGCGCGAGAATCATGACGACATCAGACGCTTTGACGGCATCGGCCACTGGCATGACTTTCAGTCCGCTTTGCTCCGCCTTCTTCCATGAGGCGCCTTCGCGCAAACCAATAACAACGCTCACTCCGCTCTCCTTCATGTTGAGCGCATGGGCGTGGCCCTGACTGCCATAGCCGATCACGGCAACTTTCTTGTTCCTGATCTGTTGAATATCGGCATCCTTGTCGTAGTAGATCTTCATCGATCACTCCTGGGTAACAACGGTGTTCGCTCTGCTGAACTGATGTGGATAATAAGCCCGGTAGAGACTATTCGCGGGCAATCTTTTTCGCCTGCACCCCTGTCGACCGAATCGACTCGCGGGCGACCGCAACCCGTCCGGTACGTGTGAGCTCTTTAATTCCGAGGGGCTGCAGCAGGTTGATGATCGCTTCAATTTTTCGTGGATCTCCGGTCACCTCGATCGTATACGTCGCCGGCGTGGAATCGATGACGTTGGCCCGGAAAATATCGGCGATCCGCAACGCTTCAGCACGATCTTCCAGCCGCGTATGCACCTTAATGAGCGCCGTCTCCCGCGAGACAAAATCGCTCTCATTGAGATCCACGACCTTAATGACGTCGATCAATTTATTGAGCTGTTTCACGATCTGCTCGATGATCCGCTCGTCTCCAGACGTGACAATGGTCATCTGCGACATGGACGGATCGAGTGTCGGCGCCACAGAGAGACTTTCGATGTTGAACCCACGACCGCTAAATAGACCAGCGACCCGAGACAAGGAACCAAACTTATTCTCCACGGTTATCGAAATAATGTGTTCCATACTCAATATGAGCCCCCAACACCGTCGGTTAGGCCGTGAGGATCGTGTCAGAATCTTTCGGAGCCGCTGGCCCCACTCCAGACTGCTTATTCTTCAAGGTTGGCGGATCTTCCAAAATCATCTCATGGTTGCAGCCGCCAGCGGGAATCATGGGATAGACGTTTTCATACGGATACGTCGGCACATCGACGATCACCGGTTTATTCACCGCGATCGCTTCCTTGAGGACGGCATCGATCTCAGATGGCTTGCTCGCCCTGAGCCCGACCGCTCCGTAAGCCTCCGCCAACTTGACAAAGTCCGGCGTCGTTTCTAGATAACTCGAGGCATACCGACCTTCGTAGAAGAGGTCCTGCCATTGCCGGACCATCCCGTGAAATCGGTTATTAATCACGATAATCTTAACCGGCAGCTTATGCACCACTGCCGTCGCCATTTCCTGCATATTCATCTGGATACTGCCGTCGCCCGCGATGCAGAGGACCAGCCGCCCGGGAAATGCGGCCTGCGCCCCCATGGCAGCGGGAAATCCGAACCCCATGGTCCCAAGCCCCCCTGAAGTCAACCAGCGATTCGGCTTCGCCAACTTAAAGTATTGGGCCGCCCACATCTGGTGCTGCCCGACATCGGTTGAAACGATCGGATCCCGATCATTCGTCAGGTCATAGAGCCGCCTGATGACGTGTTGCGGTTTGATCGGCCCATCTGCTTCTTGTTGATATGCGAGAGGATGAGCCTGTTGCCATTCGCGAATCTGATTCCACCAGGGCTTGCGCAGTTCTTTCTGATCGCCGTTCACCGTGGCCCGAAGAATCTGAATCATTTCACGAAGCACCATCTTGCAGTCGCCGACAATAGGAATGTCGACATTGACATTCTTCCGAATTGAGGTCGGATCGATATCGATGTGAATGACCTTGGCGTGTGGACAAAATTCGGAGACCTTTCCGGTGACACGATCGTCAAACCGTGCACCGATGGCCACGACAAGATCGGAATAGTGCATGACCATATTCGCCCAATAGGTCCCATGCATGCCCAGCATGCCCATGGATTGCGGATGCTGGCCAGGGAAAGCCCCAAGCCCCATTAACGTCATGTCGACCGGCATATGAGTCAGTTCAGCCAACTCCATCAATTCTTGCGACGCACCCGAGAATATGACACCGCCGCCGACATACAGCACCGGCTTCTTTGCCTTCGTCATGGCCTCAGCCGCTTGCTTGATCTGCCACTTATTTCCTTCATACACTGGATCGTAGCTACGAATTGAGACGGAACCCGGGTAGGTAAATTCCGCCTTATCCATGGATACGTCTTTCGGAATATCCACCAGCACTGGGCCTGGACGCCCCGTCGTCGCAATGTAGAAAGCTTCTTTGATCGTCGTCGCCAACTCGGCCACATTTTTCACAAGAAAGTTATACTTGGTGCAGGGGCGGCTCAAGCCGATATTGTCTGCCTCTTGGAATGCATCGTTCCCAATCAGGCTGGTAGGAACTTGTCCGCTAAAACAGACCAGCGGCACGGAGTCCATGTACGCATCCGCCAACGCCGTGATGACATTCGTCATGCCGGGTCCTGAGGTCACAAGGCACACCCCGGCTTTACCGGTCGCCTTGGCATAGCCTTCCGCCATATGGCCCGCTCCCTGTTCATGGCGAGTGAGGATCACTTCAATATCCTTCTGCTGATGAAGCATGTCGAAAATCTTGAGAACGACACCACCGGGAAGCGCAAAAATCGTCTTGACGCCTTCCCGTTTGAGGCATTCGACGAGAATCTCAGCACCTGTGAGCTTCATGACAGAACCTCCATCCACACCACCATCAGAAACCGGTAGAGGAATCAGCAGAATGCGTTAAGCCGCGTCTCGTCCCGTTGGACCAGACACGCCTCCATCGATCACACAGAACGTTCTGAAAAATCAGGGGGAAAGATGGTTGATCCTAGCACCACGTGTTTCCACCCGTCAATAGTATGGCAGGTCTGGGAGCCTCCCCCCTGACAGTCTCCTGCTCCACGTGATACCCTCCGCGCTCCATCTCGTTGGCCCTGAGTCGCGTCTCCATGAGCATTCCTGTCCGTGTTACCATCCTCTCTCGTGAAGATTGCCATCTCTGTGGAGTCGTTTACCGAATCGCGTTGCATCTTCAGTCAGAACTACACATCGAAACGAGCAAAGTGTATATCGACGGTGACAGCGTCTTGACGGAACGCTATGGGGCAAGAGTTCCGGTCGTCTTGCTCGACGAGGTCGAACACTTAGCTGGGAAAGTGACGGAAGGCGAGTTACGTCGAGCAATAAAAAAAGCGCGATGGAGACGACCTATAAGCCGGATTCTGTCCCGCATGGGATTTGCTCCCAAACGGGAGTGATCATTTCTCTGGGATCCGAGTTACCTCGAACCTCAAGCGACCTACCCGAAGACCTCGGCCGGGCCAGCCGGTTGCCGACGATCCGAAGAATGCCGACAGGTGTCTTCCTATTTGGCCTTGCATCGGGCGACGCTTACCCTGCCGGTGATGTCGCCACCACCGCGGTGGGCTCTTACCCCACCGTTTCACCCTTACCTGATCCGCAGCGACTCGATTGAAGTCCCATCGCCTTGGCCATCGGCGGTCTGTTCTCTGTGGTGCTGGTGTCGGATCGCTCCGCCTGGGAATTACCCAGTGCCCTGCCCATGAAGTCCGGACTTTCCTCTCGCAGCGTCGCTGCCACGAGCGATCACCCAGTCTTCTCCCTCGCGCCGGAGTACTATAGGACTGAATGTGCGCGCTTTCAAGAGTGCACCGCGAATGCCTCGGCTTACTGCACGGCCGGCAAGAGCGCCGCGGGAACCGGCTGCTTGGTCTGGTAAATAGCCATGGCCTCCGGCATCCACTTTTTCAGCTGGGTGATACGGGTCTCGTGGCTTGGGTGCGTAGACATAAACTCTGACGGTGCGCCGCCACCGGATATCCGCCCCATCCGTTCCCACAGGGCTACCGATTCGCGCGGGTCATAGCCAGCATCCGCCGCGAGCAGAATCCCAACATAATCAGCTTCCGATTCATGCTTTCGACTGAATGGCAGCAATACGCCCACCTCCGCCCCGACGCCGAGCGCTGCCATGGCCGCTTGCCCTAACATCCCGCCCCCGCCCGACGCCCCTGCTGCTGCGCCGACAACTTGCAGCGCGGCGTTCGTCAGCTGTCCTTGGCTCATCCGTTCGGCACCGTGTCGGGCCAAGGCATGGACGACCTCATGCCCCATAACGGCGGCCAACCCTGCTTCAGTCTTGGCCATGGGAAAGATGCCGGTGTACACCGCCATCTTGCCACCAGGCAGCGCAAAGGCGTTCGCCGTCTTGTCGTCTTTGATGACCGTTACTTCCCACTGAAACTGGTTCGCCATCTCGGCATACTTCGAACGCTTGGCCGCTTCGACGATGCGGGCCGCCACGCGCTTGACCGGTTCGATCTCGCGCGGATCTTGGGACGGCCGCATCTTGGGGTCACGCTTGACCTGATCGTAAGCCTGCGCACCCATTTGTATTTCTTGCGACACGGAGGTCATGAGCAACTGCGACCGTCCTGTGTATGGATTGGTTTCGCACCCCACCAGCGAGACGAGCGCCACACTCATCACCATAACGAACGCCGACTGTGAACGCTGTTTCACTGTGCACATCGAACGACCTCCCCTTCTCGATTCGATTCTGTAGACTCCGACGAAATTGACCGCCCCAGATCGGTCTGTTAGATTACCGCGCCGCTCTGAGATTTTCTACTAAGGCCATTTGTCTGTGACCGACAAGACGCCGCACACCTCCATCGAACGCATCGGCATCGATGAATCTGGCAAGGGAGACTATTTTGGTCCTCTGGTCATCGCCGCCGTCTTCGTCGACGCCACCACGCAGGGAGAGCTGACCCTCATGAAGGTCCGGGACAGCAAGAAAATCTCCGACGGCCGTATACTCGACATAGCACCCGACATCCGGATGATATGTCCCCACAGCATTATTGCGATTGGCCCGCAACGATACAATGAACTGTACGCGAAGATCCGGAACTTGAATCGCCTGCTGGCATGGGGACATGCCAAGGCCCTGGAGACTTTGCTGGAAAAGGTTTCATGCGTGCGCGCGATCGCGGATCAGTTTGGCGACGAGCGGTTGATTCTGAATGCCCTGCAGGAGAAAGGACGCACAATCGTATTAGAACAACGGCATAAGGCCGAATCCGATTTGGCCGTGGCCGCCGCCTCCATCCTGGCACGTGCGGAATTCCTTCTCCGATTGAAACATCTCTCAGATGAGAGCGGCACTACGTTGCCCAAAGGCGCATCACCCGCCGTCGTACTGGCCGCACGCATGATCGTGAAGAAGCATGGAGAGGAACGGCTGGTGTCGGTCGCCAAACTACACTTCAAAACGACTCAGGTTGTTTTGGGGAAAACAGACTAGACCGACTCGCCAATCTCAAGGGCCGACGTCTTATCAAGATCGGGGCCTGACGTTGTTTCGACAGGAATTTGCCCATCCCAGTAAAGCATTCGACGGCAATAGGGACAGGTGTGGAGATCTTGCGAGCGTTTCACTTCTGTAATCAGTTGCGGAGGAAGTTGAAGACGGCATCCGGAACAGATCCCCTCTTTAATTTCAGCGAGCGGTTGATCCTTCCGCGCCGCCTTGATCGTGTTATAGCGGCTGAGGAGTCCCTTCTCGACATGAGCCGACCGAGCTTGCTGTTGCGCTACGAGATCGGCCAACTCTGTTGAGAGTGTGCGCTCCAGTTCGTCAAGTGTCTGTTTTTCCTGCGTAAAGGCCTTTTCGATGGCACCGAGCTTCTCTTGCGCTTCTCTCGCCGTGCGCTGCAGTTGTTCGATCTTCTCCATACACAGCAAAATCTTCTCCTCGATGTCCCCTTTCTTCTTGTTGGCGACCTCGATCTCGAAGAGATGCGCTTGATATTCCTTATTAGACTTCAACTCGGACAGCCGCGACTTCATTTTCTCAGTGTGCGCTTCATGCGCTTCGAGATCTTGTTCGTGCGACCGCCGTTCCTTAATGAAAATCTCCACGGAGGCACTGGTCTGTTGATGGAGCTGCTGGGCTTCTCGAAGCGGGGCTTCAACCGATTTGAGCCGCTCTGGGATTTTTCGGCGCCGGTCCTTGATCTCCGTAATGCGGAGATCTAACTTCTGCAGCTCGATAAGGGGGAAAAGATTCTGGTTCAACGCACTCCTATAGGTGTTGCTCCGAACAACGGTCTGGGCCTATACATACCCCTTCCACGCTGGTGGGCCCACTAGGACTTGAACCTAGGACCAGCTGATTATGAGTCAGCCGCTCTAACCACCTGAGCTATGGGCCCGATCAGGCGGATGACTCTCTCGCGCCTGACCCGCAGACACGAACAGCTGATTTTATGATGCCCAGGGGACGGAGTCAAATCCCGATGAACATTCCATGGAGCATCACAGACTTTCCACGAAGCTGCGTAGCTTCTTGCTCCGACTCGGATGACGCAGCTTGCGCAAAGCCTTGGCCTCGATCTGCCGGATACGTTCGCGGGTCACTTCGAAATCCTGACCGACTTCTTCGAGGGTATGGTCCGTGGCTTCGCCGATGCCGAACCGCTTCCGCAACACCTTCTCTTCCCGTGGCGTGAGCGTTTCCAATGCGCTGTTGATCTGGCGCTGGAGATCGTACCGAATTGCCGCCTCCAGAGGAGAAACCGCCTTCTTGTCCTCAATAAAGTCGCCCAAGTGGCTGTCTTCTTCCTCACCGATCGGGGTCTCCAGAGAAATCGGCTCGCGCGCGATTTTCAAAATCTTCCGCACTTTGTCGAGCGGCAGATCCATGCGTTCGGCAATTTCTTCGGGCGTCGGCTCGCGTCCGAGTTTCTGTACCAGATGGCGGGAGGTTCGGATCAGCTTGTTGATCGTCTCGATCATATGCACGGGAATTCGGATTGTCCGGGCTTGATCGGCGATCGCGCGGGTAATCGCCTGGCGGATCCACCAGGTGGCATAGGTACTGAACTTGTAGCCGCGCTTGTACTCGAACTTATCGACGGCCTTCATCAGGCCAATATTGCCTTCCTGGATCAAGTCAAGGAACTGGAGACCGCGGTTCGTGTACTTCTTGGCAATACTGACGACGAGACGAAGATTCGCCTCGACCAGCTCGGCTTTCCCACGCTTGACCTTTTCCTCCGCCACATCCAGATGCTTGACCGCATCCTTGATCTCTTCCCCAGACACGAGAGCTTCTTCAGTCTCAAGTTGTCGAATCCGGCTCCTCGCGGCTTGGTAGATCTTTTTAATTTCGGTAAGGGCCTCCTCCGAGCAGCTCGTCTTGCGTTTGACGGCGAGGAAGCCTTTCCGTTCACGGCAGAGCTTCTTGAGTGCCTCAGCACCGGCCTCACCGCTGATTCCAAGCCGCCGCTGGCAACTGACGATCTCTCGCTCCGCTGTCCGGATCTGAATCGCCAGCTCCCTGACACGCTGCACCATCCGATCCTTCAGTACGCCATGGAGGTTGACGGACTCCATTCTCTCCACGACCTGATCGCGAATCGTATCGATCTGTTTCTTAATCTTCTTCTGTTTGGCGAGATCACTATTGGCATGCCGGGCAACTTCATAGAGACTCTTGAGTGAAGTCGAGATCTTCCGGACAGAGTTCAGCCCTTCGAGCGTCTTGACCCGAAGCTCTTCATAGTCCCGCTGGACTTGCTCTTCCTCGAATTCCTCTTCGGTCTCGACAATCGGGACGATCTCACGCACGTCGATGGTCCCGTTCTTGAGCTGATCGCACAGTGCGAGGACAAACTCAATCGTCATCGGCATCCCGTAGATGACCGAGGCGATGTCCTTCTTCCCCTCTTCGATGCGTTTCGCGATCTCGATTTCTCCCTCGCGACTCAACAACGCTACACTTCCCATCTCTTTGAGATAGAGTCGGACCGGGTCATCAGTCCGGCTAAGTGCGCCGGGAGTTAAATCGATCTCCTTCTCTTCCTTTTCCTCCTTCTCATTCTCTTCCCCGGCACCAGCACCGGCTTCGACGTCAGCTTCCTCGGCTTCCTCACCAGCCTCCTCTGTGTCTCGAGCTTTCTTAATCCGTTCCCCCTCCGGCGCATCGACAATCTCGATGTCCATTTCGCCGAACATCGTCATGATGCTGCCGAACTGCTCGGAGGAGACCACTTCCGCAGGCAACGTGCTATTCAGCTCGTCGTACGTCAAAAAGCCCTTCTCTTTCCCCATCGAGATAAGCTTCTTCACTTCGCCGAGCAACTCTGGTTTCGCCATGACTACTCCTTCACTAAAGACAACATCCCGCTGGAAGGCCGACCGGCCTTTTGCATTCGCAATTCATTCACTTGTGCGTTCAGCATCCGCGCATCCTCCACACGGCCTTCCCGTTCGGCTGCCTTGAGTTGCGCGGTCAGATTTCGAAACACGGATTCGGCCTGC
>VBOM01000022.1 GCA_005877535.1 Nitrospirota bacterium
GTGCCGCAATGGCCTTCGCCACATCGGCAGAAAACTCTTGCTGCATAACACGCACAACTTTGGCTGTCGCCTCACGATCCGACAGATGGCCTTCCTTTCCACCCTTTGACAAGGCGCCGACCACCCGCTGGCTGGTCAAATCCACGACTTCGAAATCGCTGCACCATCGCACGAACTTGAACTGCGGATCGCGCACGTCGATCGGCCACACCCGCACCACGCCCCGCACGAGCAGCTCTGGGGGTGGTCCGCTGGAATCACCGCCCATCGAACGATCCCCTCCCCACGGCCGACTCGTGACTTGGAGCCCTTCCTTCAACAATCCCTCCGTCAAGGCACGTTGCACCGGTTCAGCCTGATCGCCGGTCACCGCAACTGCCAGCACCAGATTCGTGGCAAGGAACTGTTCGAGTTCGTGCGTGAGTTCGCTCACGCTGTAGCCCGCGGCGGTACCCTGCCCGCTCGGTCGAATCACGCGAAGGTCAGCATTATAGGTCTCCCGCAGCACAAGATTTCTGGCGGCCCGTCTCAGTGCTCTGACTCGTGCCAGCTTATCGGAGGGTCGCTGGGCCTCCTCGACATCGTCTCTGATCGATTGGTCCAGCTCGGTAATCCGTTCCATGAACGCAGTCTCTGCCTGAGGCCGATGCATCCCCGCCAAGGCATACTGGAGTCCCTTGTGCACATCGACCCACCGATCGACGATCCGGACATTCTCCAATACTTTGTCGGTCGACACACGGGTCAAATTGTCGAGCGTCAAACGTCGTTCAGCACCGCTATCGCCGCGCTGCTCGATCACCAGATACGACTCCCAGTCTTTTGCCTGCGCACTGACCTCGGCTTTGAAAACACGGGCCACTGCTGCATAGGCACGATCCTCCGCTGTCGCGCGACTCTCTGCCTGTCCGACGCCAACAAGGTATTCACCCGATGGATAGTCAACACTCACCCCGTCGATCCAATCTGGTTTCGACTGTCCTCCAACCCATGCACAGCCGGACAGTGCAACCAACGCCGTCAGGACCACCCCGATTCGGCTCACGAACCGCAATCCCTCTATCAAGGCATCACCCGTTGAACGACCACAGCGGTCTCACCTGGCTCGAGGGACAGGGCCCGCATGGCCTCAGGCTTCAGAGGATCATGAGACTCGCCGGCTGACTGGCTCTGCACCTGGTAGCGGCCCGGCGGAACCCAGACCCGGGCGAGATGGATTTCATCGGGCAACGTCTGCCAGCTCCGCTTGTCGGCTTCTTCGGATGCCACCGCCAGTCCTTTCGTCAGCAGCCCAGCGAGAAGGCCCACCCAGGGCGCTGCATCCTTCCCCGCTGCTTGCTGAGCCCCTCTCGTCGCCCCTTCAGCCAGCGCGAACTTCGTGGCGGCACGGGCGAGGGCTTTGGCGGTTATTCCAGCCATTCGTTCCGATAGCGCCTTCTCCGCCAAGGCCGTCACGTTATGTACCAACTCAGTGTTCAGCGTCACCCGGGTACCGTTGTCCGGAATGAGACTGAGCCTATCGACAGGCATTTGCGTCTTCTGCGGAACGAGCCGTGGCAAGGCCACACGAACGACACGTCCGTTAAGCCCGTACAAGACCGTGTCCACCGCCCGATTGGGATATCGATTCGACTGCGAAAACCCGCGGTTGAGGAGCACCAACTGGAGTGCATCGAAACTGATCGGCAGGTCAAGAAACTGATCCTCCTTGCGTGGCGCGTGGCCATTATAGCTGATCACGACAACTTGAGCGAGTTGTTGCAACGCCTGACTGGTCTCCCACCTCGTATCGGGAAACAGAGTTTGGTATTCGGCCAATTCTTGAGAGAAATGCAGTGCCTCGGCCGTTCGTAATAGATCTGCGCGCAGCTGGAACGGAACGGCCGTGTGTGACCATGCGCGGGTGGCATCAAAGGTCTCATACGCCTTCCGATAGGCGATAAACGCATTATTCACGTCGCCGGTACTCTCATAGAGGATGCCGCTCAGATAGCGCGCAAAGCCGTCATCCCGATATGCGTTTTTCTGCTGAGTTCGATCCGACAGGACGTTGAGCCGGTGGTCGATACGCCGGGCTTCGACCAATGCTTCTTGCCACTGACCCAACAACGCATAATTGAGTGCCTTCAACACATTGATCAACACCTGTTCGTAGGGATCGCCCTCATAGGGTAACGCCGTATCATTCGTCATGAACGCGAGGGTTTCTGTGCGGATCCTTCGAGTGTAGAGGCGATCCAGTTCATCCTCCGCCTGCTCCAATACGGCGTTGCTCTGCTGATAGTCGCCTGCGAGTTGCAGAGTCATCCCTCGATCCATGCCATAGAGCACACGGCCTTTCGATCCATAGTCATTCTCAGCTACAGCGACGACGGCATCGGCGCCCTTGGGGTCGTGGGCGCGAAGACTCGCTTCGATGAGGAGATACCGATTGACCGAGGGGCCGCATCCGGCAAGCAGCACGAACGACACCACGGCAAAGAGAGACCGGGTAGAAATAAAAAAGCCCCACCGTGCCGGAACAAAGGCGGTGGGGCGTGAGGCAAGAGAGCTCAACGGAGGTTGTGGAGCCTAAAAGATAGTACGTTTCTTTTCGATGACTTTCTTGATCTTCTTCTGACCGAACCAGACCTTGGCGTTGCTCTCTAAATCCACCATCTGCAGATCGATCTGGTAGAACATCGCCTTCGTCCCTTCGGCTTCGTCGAGGATCGTCGCAATAGTGCCCTTCATCATGTAATCGGCACCGATCTCTTTTCCCGGCGCTTTCTGCGTATCCTCTCGCGCGTACATCGCTTGTTCTTTGCGCTCGGTACGAAGTTCCTCGCGATCTCCCTTTCCTTCCACAAACGTAACTTTTTGGGAGTTCGTGAGCTCACGTTCAAGATCAGCCACAAACGTGTTGACGTTGATATGTTCGTGGCTGCTGTTCTGGATAGTCCCGACGACGACGACCGGCTGACGGTGCTTCGAGCCGGAGAAGTCGTTGAGCCACGGATACTCCAGCGCCTCTTTGACCATAGACTCCGCGACCATCCTGGAGTCGGTATCGTTCCAGCGGCCGCTTAGATCCGTGACGACCCCTGAGTCGACCCTGGTTATTTTGGTCTCCTGTGCACAACCGACCAGCGACAACACCGCAAGCGCCACGAGCCCGATTCGTCCTCGATTCATTACGATCACGCGATACCTCCTCACAGATGTAGCAGTTGGCGGTCAATCAATAGGAGCCTTTACCGCGGTGCCCGTTTGTCCTCTTCCTTCTCAAGACGTTCAAAGAGCTTATCGGCATTCTTTCTGACGAAATCACGAACCTCCGCGTTGAGTTCTTTCGCCTTTTCGAGATTATCCTTCATCTCCTCGAGATTCAACTTGGCCAACACGTAGTACGTGCCCGTTTTGTCATCCTTGTAGCGCTCGATGGGCCGTACGCCGCTGAGGGTCGTGGTCGTCACTGTCTTAATGGCCCGCTCGACATTCTGCTCTTCCGTGTTCTTGGTAAAGTCTCCGGCCGTCGTGGAGGCCGCATAGTCGCGCATCAAGTAGCCCGTATAGGTTTCGAAGGTTTTGGCGATTTCAGCCCTGGCACGATTTTCAGCGGTGTCCCAGGCCAACGGCTCGTTCCGAACACCAGCCACGGACCCGACGCCATAAAAGCCTTTACTATCTTTCTCATTGAAGGCCCCTGAGCCTTGCTTCACCCACTTCGGAGGACCCCCGCAGGCAACAAGTCCGATCATCAGGGCGATCGCCACTCCTCCCACGACCAACCTCGACCTGAACCCCAGTACCCTATACATGCGCAGCCTCCTTGGTGATGATCAGGACAGTGAAAACGGCGGCGGATCAGCGGTAGATGCCGGTGACGAACATTCGAGGATTCACACAAATTCATGTTAACATGCACCCCTAATTCCGTCAACGCAACCGAGGGACGATGGTTGACTGTCTCACTGTTCCACTAACGGAGGATACCCGTGGCAGACGTTCAGATTGATGACGGTATCATTAAGATTCTAAGTCTGGAGGTTCAAGATCCTAAAGCAGCCGCAGTCCTCGCCGAATATCCACAAGTCCGCTGGGCAGAAATTACGCGAAAAGCAGTCAAGATCGGGCTGGGGTATCTTAAGGGCGGAGAGCGAGCCTAATGGGCCAGAAAAAACTATCCCGTAGGACGCTCAAAAAGTCCGTCCAGCAAGGCCGCAGCGAGTGAAGGCCCGAGGCGTACCCTCGGGGGTACGTTGAGGATCTGAACGATGCGAGAACGAAGCTGGCGGGCTTTTTCAGCGTCCTGCTATGGCTTCGCGGGTGTTGACTGTGCGACAGCAGCTCTGGCACGG
>VBOM01000023.1 GCA_005877535.1 Nitrospirota bacterium
GTATACTGAGAATCCGGGTTCTTCGGGGCATACTGCACCCCCAGCATCGCCGCAGATAGCGCGTCGTCAAGGTTCGGCAGCACTTCTAACAGCACATAACTCTTGAGCACGTACGCATCGCCGAACGTGGAATCGTATTCCAGCGCTTTATTCAACCGCTCCAACGCTTCCTCCGTTGATTTTCCGGTTTGGAGAAGCGCGAAGGCCTGTTCATACTGCATCTTCGCAGCCTGTCGTCGTTCGGCCGGAGATTGGGGTTCTGCGCCCATGACAAAGGCGGCCTTTCGGCCTTCGATCAACACTGTATCCCCTTCCCCTTCAAGCTGTACAAAGAGGGGATGCTGGGCGCCCTTCGACC
>VBOM01000024.1 GCA_005877535.1 Nitrospirota bacterium
TCTGCCGCGAGAAGCGCATGACATGCGAAAAAGGCGCGCCTTGGACTGGTTGGGCTTTCAACTCGTTTGGCCGTCTCACTGGTTTCGCTTGTCGCACGCGGCTATTCAGAAACTGCTACGAACTGCTTTTCGCAGCCGTCGCCTCGGATTCCAATACCCTGAGCCAAGAGTTCTGGAGCTTCAGCACCAGCCGCTTAGCCGCTTGCTCAAATGACACGACACGTAGCGTATACGGCCCGCCTTCATATGTCGGAGGCCAAATACGCCGCTGATCTTGAGGGCGTAGGTAGACAGCCGGATACCATTGATTGATCCCTGGTGCACTCGGGCGATCCAGTGTGGCCCAGCCCCGTCCTTCTGCCTGCATCAAGGTCTGATTGTGTTTCAAATCCAACAAGGCACATTCCAGCAGCGACCAGTTATCTCGACGAAATCCAGGCTGCGCATGCGTGGCCCCCCCCAGAAAGAGCGTCACGGGATATTCCTGCTCGGTGCTGGAGACAACCACGACGACCAGATAGTCGAGCCTGCGTTGCTGTCCCAGTTCTGCGAACTGAGCCCAATCCCCATGCGGCTGCGGCCTGATATGGTCGGCGGGAATCATCTCTATTATCGCCACAGGAATCGCACGATCGAAGTCCCTTTGTAGGCTTTCTCTGAGGCGAGCAAGTGCCTCTTCCGGCAGATTTGGAGCCGCACCTGGCTCTGCCATATCGGACACCACGACAAGCCCTGCCTGAAGTGGTCGCTGATCGACCCTCGCGAAAGCGTCGTCGCCAGCCTGGTGCTCTGAGGAAATATAATCGCCGATCCGTGCGGGTGGAATGGCAGAGGCACAAGAGACCAAGAATACCGTGCTGAGCACGAGACTAATTGGATTGAGCAAATAGCGCATCCCCGACCTCCCGGGGCCGTGCCGGTTCTTCTATCGCTGGACTCTCCACTCTTGTACGTTCGCCCCCAATCGGCGAATCTGTCAAGTCCAGCGAACCCATCCCCCTTTCAATGCTGCCTATGGCTTAGCTACAGTACTTCATCTGAGTTTTGGTCTGGCGTCGCCTCGCCATCCCGCATATTCGACAGACCAAGTATCAGCATCGGGTGCATGGCCCCTCGTTTCAGCTCATCCCCGTATCAGGAACGCAGGATAACGAGGGATCTCAGGCTCGCCAAACAGACCCGCGCCCTGTTACATTCAGTCTGATATTTCGGTAGCTTACCCCAACGACTCACGACGCGATGGGCCATCTTCCTGTGTCTCCTGATCACAGTGGGAGGCCTGTCGGGATGCGATAAGTTGACTTCAGCGATTCACCGAACCCCCTTGCCAGACATGGGTCCGCGTCTGGCCAACTCCGTCATGCTGACCTTCGCCCCTTCCTTCTCCAATCTCAAGATGCAGTATATCGATGGGTGCAATAGCCAGCACGAGCTCAACGTGGGGGAAGAAGTCGAATCGATCATGATAGACGCGGCCTCCCAAAGCTTTACGGCCGTGGCCGTCACCGGTGGAATCGCCGCACGATTCCAGCCCGACACGGAAATCGTGGTTACGCTCCAACGCTCGGGCCTCAAACTTTGGGCTGATAATGTCTATGATCGGGTGCCTGCTGAAATAACCCTCGAGACGCTCTTAACCTTTAAGGATGCCGCGGGGAAAGAGCTCGGCCAGCAGACCGTTTCCACGGCGCACAACCAACGTCTTATTCTGGAACTGACCCAACGCCGATGCGATTACGGCAATATCGGGGAGTTTGTGCATGACGCTGGGATCGCCCTCTCGACGCAATTCATTCGTGCCGTCCGGACCCAGTTGGCATCGACGGGCGGACCCTCTCCCGAAACAGTCGCAACATCGTCAGTGAGGCCGGTTCCGCCAATAGCGACCAGCCCAGCCAAAGGCACTCCATCAGCTCTCTCGTTTAAGGCCACTGTGCTGGATGAGAACAGCAATTTGGTTTTTGAGGGAGGCGAGCGCATTCGGGTGCGCATCGACCTCGTGAACGGAGGGGATCAGGACCTTCAGGGTGTCACTGCTGCCTTGACGGGAACCGCCTCGGTGCTCGCCCAATTTCCTACCAGCTCGCTTGCAGTCGGACGACTACAACCGGGTCAGTCCCGCTCGATCGAATTTGCGGCGACGTTGCCGCAGTCCGTCCAACAGCAAAAGGCCGAGATTCACGTGGCGGTCTCTGACTCAGGAACCAGTACTCAGCCGCCGACCCAAACCCTAGCCCTGTCGATCCAACCTACCGACATCAAGGCCGACGACGTCAATCAAATCCCTGCTTTGGCCACCGGATTTCAGCAGCCCCACACCTACTTGCTCTCTATTGGGATCGGAATCTATCGAGACCAGCAAGTCCCGTCCCGCAAGTTCGCTTCTATGGATGCCAAAATGGTCTCGAACTATTTTCAGTCCCTCGGCGGCTTGCCTGCCTCCAATGTTCACCTACTGCAGAACTGGAAGGCATTACGCTCGGATATTGACGAAGTTCTGCTGGATTGGCTGCCGCCTCACATAAACAAGGATTCGGTCGTTATTGTCTATTTCGCCGGTTTGGCTTCGGTCGCTTCTACGGGAGAGACATTCCTGGTACCATATGATGGAACCGCTACGACCACCTCACGGGCATACTCACTCAAAGACTTTGAGGCAACATTGTCTCACTTAAACGCGAAACAGACGGTGTTTCTGTTCGATGGTATTGTGGCGCGTATGGGGCCGGATAGCCGAAACAAGACCGCCCTCCCACAATGGAATCCTACGGGGAGCTCGACCCTCCATGTCATCGGAATCAGCGGCATCGGACGGGGCTTGGAGGACGACCAGCATCGGCATGGCCTGTTCACCTATTATCTGCTGCGGGCGCTGCGCGGCGAGGCCGATACCAACAGGGATGGCGACGTGACACTCGGTGAAACCGTGACCTACCTCAGCCAGAAAGTGGGCTGGGCATCCAAGACCCTCATGAACCAGGAGCAACGCCCCTTCGCGGTTCCGGCGATTGACCAGACCAATCTTTCCGCTGCCTTAAGCTTAACCAAGCTCACATCGATCCAGGGCACCGAACCCGACTAACAGGGTGCTGAAAAAGTGGGCGGGGTGGCTGGGACGATCCCCGTGCTCGCGCAACGCGCGGCCTCAGAAGGCCCTCGTTGGACGCGCGCAGTTGGGATTATCCCAGCCACCCCTTATTATAGTGATAGTTCGCTGTGGCCTTGATTTGGGCCAAGGCCCGTTCCAGGGCGAAGAGTCTGTCTTGGCAGACTCAGGGCGGAAGGGTGAAATAACCGCCATGGTATGGATATTCAACGAGACAGAATCACACGATCGAAAAACAAAAAAAGAGGGCGGAGGAATTCGGTCCTCCACCCTCTTGAACTCACAGCTGCGACGAAACTACTCGCCTTTGCAGAAACTCCGCTCGTAGTTGATGATCGTCCAGGCTTCAAGTTCGGTGATCGCGGCTGGAATCAAAGGGACCATGCCGGTGCCTGCACTACCGTTCTTGATCACCCAGAAAAGCTCGCCATCTTTCCGCTTTTTGTGGAACTTGCAGTTCGTGAAATTGCGTGGGCTCGGATTCAGAATCTTACCGGCCTCGCCCTGACCATCCCCATTCTTACCATGACAATTGAAGCAGGTACCCTTGCCCTCGAACAGCGCCTTTCCTTTGGCAATGTTATCCGGAGTCGCCTCAACCGGACTCTTGTTGGCCCTCGCTTCAGCCATCTGGTCCGCCGGAACGCGGGGCTTAAGCGGGTCACGCTCTTCGGCTCCGACCACCGAGACCGACAGCAGCATCAGCGCTGCGCTGATTCCCAGGAACTTAGAAAAATACCCCATCAGGCTTCCTCCTTTGTGATTAACCACCACACATGTGAACGCGGCATCGGACCGTTATTCATGTAAATCCATCCATGTCAAAGCGACAAAACGCCGGCAAATATATAACAATGGCCTTCTACTCATGTCAAGCAATCCAAGATGCTCTCGGAAGGTCGCCCCACTCCGCTACTCTTCACTATCTCGTTCCCGGCCTCACACTCACATCCTCACATCCACTCCGCCGACATTCGTTTAGTCCTACCAGAAAAGAATCAAAGCTCGTGCCACAACTCCCTCACGGCGAGACAAAATATTCCAGCTAGTTAGCGGCATTTGCAATGCCCGGAAGCTCAGAAACTTCACAAGGGTGGCACCATTGTGCCTCAGTGCTCGCTGCGGCGCCCCATCCATCGATATTGCGCGCCTGTGCAACCCTCGGCGCGACACGAACTAAGACAGCAGTCACAGAACCGGAGCATGCTTGGATTTGAATAAAGGGATGGCCACCAAGACGACGGGTGATAAAGAAAACATGCCGTGCCCGGGTGGACGGTGATGGAGAGCGGTTAACGTTTGATGACGATATCGCGCGCAACTTTGCCGCTCGGGCCGAAGGGTTTTTGAGGTTTGCCATTGAGTTCGGCCTTGACACCCCCGGCGTTACCGAGCGTCAGGATGAACTGGTCCTGGCCTTTCCATCTGGCCTTTTCTCCAGGTCTCAGCAAGGCCTCTTGGGGACTGCCGCCATCGATCTGAACGACGACCCAACTCAGCTCTGTCGCCTCAAGGTCTAGCGCCAACTGTCCCTCCGTTGCCCCAGACCCTTCGAGTGAAATCCCTCCCAGCGGCCCGTCGCTCCCCAGAGACGAAGGACCCGGAGCCGCCAGCTCCGGCGCGACCGAAGCTGTGGATGATGGGCCGGTCACTGGCCCAACAGTACTTCCTTCGCCCGGCTTAGCTGATACGACCGGGGCCTCGCTCGGTTTGGTCTTGGGGGCAGGCGTAGCCGGCGGCGGGACCGCCTCGGCCTGTTGACTTGGCGGGGCGTCCTGAGATTCTGGAATCGGTGGGGCGGTCCGCTTTGGTGTGGAAGCGGGAAGGTCTGAGCTCGAACGACGGACCAGGAGCGACGACTGTTCCCGGCTTAAGAGGAAGATGAGCGTGAGAATCGCGATGCCGATCGCGATCGCGACAGCCTTTCGGTTGGCTTGTCGCTTCCGCTCTTCTTCCGCCTGCCTGACTTTCAAACGCTCCCGCTCGATTTGCTTGTCGTAATAGGGGCCTGCCGATTGAGTGAATCGGTGGATCGCATCGTCTTCATCGAGTCCGAGGGACCTGGCATAGGACCGGACAAAGCCTCGTGCAAACACTTGATCGGGCAACTTGGCGAAGTTCCCATCTTCCAGCGCCTTCACAAAATCAGTTCGAATTCGCGTCTTGGATGCGACTTCGTCGATGGTGAGCCCCTTGGTCTCCCGCACCTGTTTAAAAAATTCGCCGATCGATTCCATGGGTATCTCTCTACG
>VBOM01000025.1 GCA_005877535.1 Nitrospirota bacterium
TCGAGTATGGCTGGATACCTACGAGATAGATCGCGATGAAGGGAGCCTCGGGGAATACCTGGCATTCTTACAACAACGGAAACTCCCTCCATCGATCGAGCTGCAGAAACTGATCTGGCACGTAATTACGATCCACTCCGTCTCGGACCAGACCTTGAACCGGTGGCCTGCGCTCTATGTCACGTGGGCCGAGGCAAAAGATCTGTGCATGGCAAAAAACAAACGGCTTCCAACTGAGGCTGAATGGGAAAAAGCGGCGCGAGGATCCGAAGGCGGTCTATTCCCCTGGGGTACAACTACCCCTGACCCCACACTTGCCATGTTCGGCCGGCACCACGTCCATGAGATCCCCATTCTCACGGCAGTGGATTCGCATGAGGCTGGCAAGAGCCCCTATGGCCTTCACCATATGGCGGGCAACGTCGCCGAATGGGTGCAGGACTGGTTCGGGTTCGACTACTACGCCTACATGCCGGAACGGAATCCTCCGGGACCGGCAAACGGGCGCTACAAAAGTGTCCGCGGCGGTTCGTGGAAGAGCAATCCGATCATGCTCCGAACGGCGACCCGTGGCGGCTCGTCTCCAGATCAACGTTCCGCAACCGTCGGCTTTCGCTGCGCGAAATCATCGTCCTCCACTGCCCCCTAGCCCGCATGATTCATGAACGTTTTCGCTGCAATCGTTTGGGCGAGAGGCTCGTGGCCAGAGGCTGGTTGCGACCAGCAGAGGTGTCTTTCTTCTCGCCTCGCGCCACCTGCCCTTCGCCAGGCTTCTACGCAATTGCGTCACGAACCGCCATGAGTAATGCGGGCTGGCACAGCGCAGCAAAGCTCCCTTTCCTTGGTGAGACGAGAGCCTCGTGCTAGCATTTCTCCGCTATGGCTTTGTCAACCAGCGTACACGATCTCCGCACCCTCATTCGCTCTTGCCACCCGCTGATTGTCATCGAGACGGTGGAAGAGGAGCGGGTACTGGCGCTGCTGCAATCAGTTGCCGCCCAAGAACGCATGCCCTTGTTCGAATGGTCCGTCACCAGAGGGCTCACCCGACACGACGACGGCCCGATACTCAGTAGAATGACCGCCACACCTCTGGCAGTCCTCCAACATCTGCAAGGCCTGACAATTGAGGCGGTCTTCTGGCTCAAAGACCTCGCGCCGCACCTGCAAGACCCGGCAGTTGCCCGCCAACTCCGAGAAGTCGCGGCAATCTACGATCGCTCGGGTTCTACCTGCGTGATCACCGGCCAACCCATTACCCTGCCGCTCGATATCGAAAAAATCGTCGTCCGGCTCGACCTGCAACTGCCGGATCGAGACGAACTGCAGTCCATGCTCCAGAGCGTCCTGCAGTCGCTCGGCCCCAGAACCTCGCCCCGTTATCCACGGTCAACCACCGTTGTGCAAAGCATCCTCAGCTCCATCAGCAACTCCAAATCGGCCGACCAGTGCCCTACGGCCAACGAGCGTGACGCCATCCTCCGCGCCTTGCAGGGACTGACGCTCCATCAGGCCCGGCAGGTCATCACACAATGTGTCGTCGAAGACGGCACACTCTCCGCCGATGACGTGCAGAAGATTTTGCAGCGTAAGGTGCAGGCCATCAAGGACGGAGGTCTGCTTGAATACTATCCGCTTGAAGACAACCGGTTCGAGTTGGGCGGATTCGTCAATCTCAAATCCTGGCTGGAACGTGCGAAAGTCGGTTTTACCGCAGAAGCCAGGGCGGTCAATCTCACGCCTCCCAGAGGAATCATGTTTGTTGGAGTGCCAGGCTGCGGTAAATCGCTGGCCGCTAAGGCCATCGCGCGGGAATGGCAGCTCCCACTGTTAAAACTCGACGCAGGCCGGTTGTTCGATAAATTCGTTGGTGAGTCGGAGAAGAACTTCCGCAAGGCGATCGAGATGGCTGAGTCGCTCTCACCCATCGTCCTCTGGATTGATGAAATCGAGAAGGCGATGGCCGCGGGAGGCGGAAGCGGCGAGGCAGACGCGGGGTTGAGCCGCCGGCTGTTCGGCGCATTTCTCACGTGGCTTCAGGAGAAGAAACAAGAGGTCTTTGTCGTGGCCACCGCCAACAATCTTTCGTTGCTTCCCCCCGAACTTCTTCGCAAAGGCCGGTTCGATGAAATATTTTTTGTGGACCTGCCGGACGACGGCGAGCGGGAATCCATCTGGAAGATTCACCTGGGCCTTCGGAAGCAGGACGTGAAAAAGTTCGATCTGCTCAAGATCGTCAGCGCCAGCGACGGCTTCAGCGGCTCGGAAATCGAACAGGCTGTCGTCTCAGCCCTCTATCGCGCACTCCACCAAAAAACACCGCTGACGACCGATCTTTTAATTGAAGAATTGACCAACACCATACCTCTCTCCGTCACCCGGCGTGAAGACATCGATCAGCTCCGGGAGACGGCCCAAGGCCGGTTCGTCAACGTACGGTGAGGCCGATGCGATTCATCCTGATCATGGCCACTGTCGCAATCGTGACCCTCGTGGGCTGTACCACGCCACCGGTCGATCGCCCTCGCGCATCGCCACCGACAGAGCGCCACTGTTGTCGATCCGTCGAGCGCGCGCCGAGCCGGAGCGCAATTGTGCGGACAGCGGCCAAGCTCGTGGGCGCCAAAACGATTGAGAGCAACGGCCGACGTGTCGCCTATGACTGCGCCGGTGTCACCCGAGCCGTCTTCCTCAAACACGGCATCGATCTATACGGAAGCAGCGAAAACGATCCTGAAGCAAATGGCGTCCGCCTCATCCATGCGCACATACAACAACAAGGGACGTTCCACCAGGGACCGGTCGTCCATCCCGGCGACCTGGTGTTTTTCGACAACACGTGGGACTTTAACGGGGATGGCAAGGTGAACGACCCTCTGACGCACATCGGGATCGTCGAGCGGCAGGAGCCGGATGGCACCGTAATCTTCATCAGTCGCGTGGCCGGCGCCGTCGCACGCTACCACATGAATCTCGCCCTACCCCACGTCCACAAAACAGCCCAAGGCCGAATCCTCAACGACTATCTTCGCCGCAGGGATGTCATCGACCCAGCCAATACCGGCTATCTCACAGGGGAGCTGTTTGCCCAGTTCGCCACTCGGGTGGGACACTAGCAGGATGCTGATAAAGCTTGCTGGTCTGTTTGGTTTGTCTGGTTTTTCTGGTTTTTTGGTTGAACAAAACTAATCATATGAACCAAATCAACCAGATAAACAAAATAAATCAGATAGACCAGACAGACCGGGCTTGTGGCCCTGCTACACTTACCCTATGGCTTCTCTGTCACCATCCAATCCGATTGCCCACACCGATCCTCTACGCCACACCATGCTGGAAATACACCAAAACCTCTTGTCTCTCTATAGCGCCTTGATTGTGGCGGAGCGACTCACCTACGAACGCGTCCACGGCAACGTTGGCTCGACGGACGAGCTCATCCGGTTGGTGCTCAACGATCCCTGGTTCACATGGCTCTGCCCCCTGTTGGATCTGCTGCTCCGGATCAATCAACTCCTCGACGACGACGCGTTTGACATCACACATGAAAACGTCGAACACCTTGTGGCCGAGGTGCGCACTTTGACCCGCCCGTCAATCGAGGGCGACGGATTCGAGCGCGCCTACTACGAGGCCCTCAATCGAGCCCCTGAAGTGGTGCTCGCCCACTTCCACGTCACGCGCATCTTGCTGGCAGAAGCGGCCTAACCCTTGAGGCGCAAGCCACTCGGACTATTACCCGGCCCCCTTCTTCGCCCGTAGACTGTTCAAAAGCGCCGGCCACTTCCTATGTGATCTCTCTGGTCCATCTGGTTAGTCTCATGGAACCAAACAATCCAGACAGACCGAACAGACCAAATGAACAAGACTGGCTGGCAGACTTTTTCAACAGCCTGCTACAGTATAAAGGGTAAATATGGCGATATTCATGCAGTGACAGGTATCGATCTCCCAACCGAGTTACAGGAGTCACCATTTTTTTAATAA
>VBOM01000026.1 GCA_005877535.1 Nitrospirota bacterium
TTTCCCGAGTGGAGCTTTCATGTTGTTAATCCTACCTCGCTGGCCTGTGTCGCGCAAGCGGCACGATGAACCGAGCCCTGCAGATAGGCCCCGCAGGATGCTCAAACAGGCCAGACTTCTCACCCGCCCAACCCTGGCGCGCCGAGACGCGCCTTGTCCCAAGCAAGGCCGCAGCTAGCGAGGAGGCGACGCGTACGATTTTTGGTACGTGAGCCTCATCGCGGAGCGAGAACGATGCTGGCAGCCTGTTTCAGCATCCTGCTAGCGATAGAGGGATTCGCGTCGATCGCGGAGCAGATCGTTGTAAGGCGTGAGGGCCTTGTTCCGCGCGTCGGCAGGATCGATCTCGACGATACAGAGTTCTTCCTGATCCCGTGGCGCACGATGCAGAATCGCCCCGCGTGGAGCGACGACTTCGCTGTTCCCGATAAACGTCAGTTGATCTTTGTTGCCTCGTGCTTCGCTCCCTGTGCGGTTGCAGGTCACGGCAAAAACCCGATTTTCCAGGCACCGAACCGGCATGGAGTCGGGGCAACTTGGCAAGACGAGATTCGAAGGATGGCAGATGATCTCTGCCCCCTTGAGCGCCAACGTGCGAGCAGCCTCCGGATAGTACCAATCGAAACAGATCATGACGCCGATTTTGGCCGGTCCGATATCCCACACCTGAAATCCCGTGTCGCCTGGCGTAAAGAACAGCGTTTCCTCAAAGAACAGATGCGTCTTGCGATAACACCCGATAAATCCCGACGGGCCGACGACCACGGCGGAGTTATAGCAGGCAGACCCAGCGCGCTCCGGGAGACCGGCGACAATCACCATACGGCAGCGCTTCGCAAGGTCGATCAGCCTTTGTGTGGTTGGTCCATCCGGCACCAACTCTGACAGCGTGATCGCTTCTTGTTGCGACACGAACTGATACCCGGATGCACACAACTCGGGCAAGACGATCAGATCAGCGTCAGCCCGGTCGAGTGTTTCCACAACCTTATCGAGATTGTGCGACACCTCACCGAACCGTGGTGTGAACTGAAAAAACCCTACACGCATGATCGTCATGTCTCCAGAACAAAACGGGCAGGGTTGCCCCTGCCCGTTAAATAAGATCTCTGACCGAATGACTTACTTCACTTCGGCTAAATGGGTGACCGCGCCTTCGGCATGCTCTGTGGCTACATCGGCGTGGCCGGCCTTGCCCTGGGCCACGGCTTCTTTGAGGTGCTTGATCCCTTCATCCACATGGGGATTCTTCGCGGCTGCCCCGGCATGCTTGAGTGCCTCTTCAGCATGTTGCACCAAGACATCGGCATGCCCCTGTTTGCCATGCGCCACAGCTTCCTTGGCATGTTCCAAGGCTTCAGCCGCATGCTTGTCGGCGGCAAGGGAGAGCCCGCTGAAGAGCGGGAAACCAACAAGCGCGGCAACCGCCAAAACGACCAGTGCTCCGCGATGGATTCTCATTTTCATGGATTCCTCCTCAGTGGTTAAGATTCATTCGACGGGTGAACGGTATCCGCGGCATTTTCTACAGGCTTTACCTTACACAGCCATTTTTTCACTGTCAAGAAGGCCTTACCTGTGGCTCGACGTTCAGAATTTTCTGCAATTCCTTGGCGTCTTTTTCCACCGGGCAGGCAAAATCACGACTCCACTCCCACCAGGATCCCGGATAATTGCGGACCTTCCGATATCCGGCGAGTTTGAGGACAAAATACAGCCAGGCTGAACGGACGCCGCCGGTGCAATAGCAGATAACTTCTTGATCCTGCCTGAGACCTTTCTCGGCGAGACTTTCTGTGATCGTCTGCAGATCTTTCACAGTGGCGTTCGCTTGAAGAAATCCAGTCCAAGCCAGATGAATCGCGGAGGGAATGTGGCCGGGTCGCGGGATCCCCGACATCTCTTTCCCAAGATATTCTTCGAGGCTGCGCGCATCGACGATCACGGTGCCAGGATGCGGCTGCTTCATGAGGTGCTTCAGTTCGTCTTTGTCGGCAATTACGGCGGCCACAGGCTTGACGGTGAAGGTCCCCTGCTTGGGCGTCACGCACCCATACTCGAACGGCCGTTTTTCCTGCACCCACTTGACCCACCCGCCATCGAGAATACGCAGACGTTTGTGTCCGAGATATTCCAACATCCAGAACATGCGGCCTTCATCGCCCCAGTTGTCGAACGGATTGGAATAGATAACCACTTCGCTGTCTTGGCTGATGCCCAAGGCGCGGATCTTGTGTTCCATGCGTCCGCGATCAGGATCGAGCAATCCCTTCGGCACGACATGGGGGTCGCTGTACTCATGCCAAGTCGAATGCACAGCCCCTGGAATATGGCCACCGAATTCGTAGGCTGCCCGTCCACGCACGTCGATAACCACCAGATCCTGCTGCCCCAAGTTCTGTTGAAGAGTTTCAGTATCAATAAGCAAGGCGTGCGTCATGTCGTTCCTTTTGTCATGAACCTTCAGCTCTCAGCCCTCAGCTCGCTTTGCAGCTTCCTCCTTCTTGCTGACGCCTGACCGCTGAAAGCTGATTGCCCTCGTTCAATACCGCGGCAAGCGCACCGGACAGAGGAAATTCCCGCTCATACACGACGAATCTATAGGGATCGTTCCCCGTCAGCCCATATCGAGTCTGTAACATCTCATGTTGCTTATCGGTCAGGATGTGGTACTGCACTCGGGTCTTTACTTTCAGGCCCTCTGCCTGAGGCGGGAGTTGGTACACAAACTGGTATTCCCGGCTAGCCAAGGGCAACAGGCGATTATCATATAACTCGACGATGGCCGGTTGCCACATGATCCAGCGGCCCATCGTCGATGTTTGGTGATCCAGTATCCGCCCCTGCTGATCTTCCACGGAAAACTCTACCGTGAAGTATCGATCAGGATCGCCAGTCGGAATCTTATGGCCGGCTCCTGCGTTGATCAACGTGAGCGTAAATCCGACTCGATCGCCCGGTTTGGGCGAAACGGTGTCTGCCCTCACCTGCACCCCCACTGCCCGCTTTACCATGTCGGGGTCGTGCCCGCCGCGCCAGAGATGCTGGCGTCCACGTCGGATCGGACTATTCAACGCAATCGGCCGATCGATTTCAGGCATGTGGCAGCTCTGGCAAATGAAGCCTCGCTCCTGCATGAAGTACTTGCCTTCGTATTCTGCGTAAGTCCCACAAGGTCCCACGTTATAAAACTGGGCCGGTCCGGACACGACATTGTGACAGCGATAGCAGAGCTGCGCCGTCCTGAAATTCGGATCGAACTTGGTCGGGTGCGGCGCGGCCGAATCTTCGAACGGTCCGTAGATGACTCCATCCCTCACATGACAGGCAGCGCAGGTCACCGACTCTTTCTGATACTCGGGATCGTACTGTGGATTGGGCTCTTGAGTCGCCTTCTCCACCCTCCCTCGCGGAATCTCATTCACCAATGTCGGTTGTTGGTTTTCCAGTGGAG
>VBOM01000027.1 GCA_005877535.1 Nitrospirota bacterium
AACCGTCACGGGCAGTTTATTCTTAGTTCTATGATCTCCTCTGATCTTCAAGGGCAGGTCCAAACCGTCTTTGACTGCGCACGCCGAACGAGAGGAGTTTTCGACTGCACGCTCCGCGAGCACAAGAGACTGATGGGCCTGCCCAGTCCCATTTTCTTGACTGTCGCGGGAGGGCCGTGTTAACATAACCGCGGTTTCACAAGGATTTTCGCGTATTTCCAAGTCAACCACCGTGGGGCTGTAGCGCAGTTGGGAGCGCGCGTGAATGGCATTCACGAGGTCGCCGGTTCAATCCCGGCCAGCTCCACCAAATCTCAACAGTAGGCAGGAGGCGAACGGCAAAGGGCGAAAGGGGCTAGGGGTAAGAGCAATTTTCTGATTTGGCTCCTGGTCTCACGCCAAACTGGTTTCTTTAATTCCTCGCCTCTAGCCTCATGCCGCTAGCTGCTAGCCTTCCTGAATATACATGCTCCAAATCGAGTCGGTCAGTAAGCAATATTCCACAAAGGTTCTGCTTAAGCATGCGACGGCGCATCTTCGCCCCGGTTCACGGGTCGGCTTGGTGGGACCCAACGGCGCAGGCAAGACCACTCTTTTCCGGATGATCCTCGAGGAGGAATCGCCGGACAAGGGAACTATCCGCAAGCGTCCTCATCTTCGCATCGGGTACCTTCCACAGGAACTCGAAACTATTACCGGCAAGACCGTGTTGGACGCCGCCCATCGCGATCTGTATCCCGAACATGAAGCGGAACGCATCCTGATGGGATTGGGATTTACGGAAATGGACTTCGGCCGTCTGATCGAAAAGCTGTCCGGTGGTTATCGAATGCGCGTCGCCTTGGCGCATCTGCTGCTGTCCAACCCTGACGTACTGCTGCTCGACGAGCCGACCAACCACTTGGATAAACCGACGCAACGCTGGTTCGAGCAATTCCTCTTGAATTCGGAGATGACCCTGTTGATCATCAGTCACGACACGGCGTTTCTCGATCGTGTGGTCACCCATATCTGGGACCTTCGGCACCATCGGATCGAAGAATATCGCGGCAACTATTCCTCGTTCAAAAAGATCCGCGCAGAGCGAGACAGTCAACGAGCGGCTGCCGCGGGGCGTCAGGCGAAGGAAGTCGCCAGAGTCCAAACATTTGTGGACCGGTTCCGCTACCAAGCGAACAAGGCCAGCCAAGTCCAATCGCGCATCAAGCAGCTTGAGAAGGTCAAGATGATTGAGATCCAGCGAGATCCCAAGCGGGTCAAATTCAAATTTCCCCTCCCCGCAGCGAGCGGCCGGCAAGTCCTGGAGCTCCAGAGCGTGGCAAAGCGCTATGGGGAAAAAGTGGTCTATGAGAAAGTCGATTGTTCGATCGAACGTGGCCAGCGCGTTGCGCTTGTGGGAGAAAACGGTGCCGGGAAGAGCACCCTGCTCAAGATGCTGGCCGGAGCCTTGGCCTTTGAGAAAGGCACCAGAACCGTCGGCCATGGTGTCACCCTGCATTACTTCGCCCAACATCAGGCAGAGACTCTGAACCCCGAACATACCGTTCTCGATTCCCTCTCCGAGATCTCCAGCCAAGCAGAGACGAACTTCCTCCGCGGAATTGCCGGCGCCTTCCTGTTCTCCGGTGACGATCAAAAGAAACCGATCAAGGCGCTGAGCGGAGGGGAACGCAATCGCGTCGCGCTCGCACGGATGCTGGTCGAACCAGCCAATACTCTGTTGCTTGATGAGCCAACCAACCATCTCGACCCGGCTTCGGTCGATATGCTCACCGATGCCCTGACGGAGTTCCCCGGTACGATCGTCTTCATTTCCCACGACCCCACCTTTTTAACTAGAATATCGACGCGCGTCATTGAAATCGAAGAGGGCAAGGCCCGAAGCTTCTCCGGCGATTATGAGTACTATCTGTGGAAAAAAACGCAGGAAGTCGAGTCCATCAAGGAAACGAGTGATGAACTGAAAGGAACGGATCGGGGGAAGACTGCCGCGCCGACCAGGGCGATGACCTCGCAACTTCAGACCAAGCCCTCAGCTGGAAATCGCCGCGATTTGAACAAGACTCAGGCCCGCCTGGAAAAACAAGTTGCGCGTGCCGAAGCCGAGATCGCCGAATACGAAACCAAGATCAAAGTGCGGGATCTCGAACTGGCCGACCCAGCACTCTACAAAGATGAATCCACTAAGTGGAGCGTTCTGCACCTGGAACATGACGGGTGGAAGAAGGATCTTGCCCGGCTCACCGACCGGTGGGAAACGCTCTCGGCTGAACTGGAAGACGTGAAACAAAAGCTCACGGCCTTTGCTTAGCAGACTGGGGAAAATGGTTGTGGCACGACAGCGCAACACTCCAGCGGGCGACTCAAAACGATCATCCAACAAGGCCGCAGGAGAGAAATAACCGGAGGCGTACCCTCTCGGGTACGTTGAGGATTATTTGGATCCGAGAACGAAGTTGGAGATCGTTTTCAGCCGTCCGCTAAACGGAGGATTTGACTGTTTCTTCTAGGTAGTAATACAACCAACGGTTTTTCTCTTTCGTGACCAGCTCGTCCCAGACCACGCCGATCAGAAACCCCTTCTCCCATGGCTTCACCCAGGCGACTCTCCCGTCGAGCTTTTCCATCTGTTCCGCACGATCCGAATCGAGAAATGCCAACGACACGGTTACCGGCTGGGCCATCGCCAACTTCTCTTTGGTGTGCAACCCTGCGCCGACTCTATTGACGTTATCCAACACGGCCGTAATCGCCTTGGCGCCGCTCTTCGGTGAAATCAGCGCGGAGCCGATTAAGGTCGCCCGAACAAACTTGCGCCGTTCGTTCGTGGCGGCGATCGATGCAGGTGATTTCAGATTCTGCCGTTTCACAAGCCTAAGTATAACCGATTAGAAATCTTTGTCCACCACCCTATAGTAGAGCCCCTGATTAGATATCTTTGGGCCGATAGTAGCGACGCCCCTTGAGCGATTCCGGGAGATGCTCCTGCTGCCCCTTGGCCTGGGGATCGTCGTGGACATAGCGATACCCCTTTCCATACCCAAGGTCCTTCATCATCGTGGTCACGGCATTCCGTAAATGGAGCGGAACCCCGAGATTTCCATGGGTTTTTGCGTCTTCCATGGCCTCAAGAAGTCCGATATAGGAGGCATTATCCTTTTGCCTGGTCGCGAGATAGGTCGTCCCCTGGGCCAAATTGATCTGCGCCTCGGGAAGCCCCACAAACTGTACGGCCTGAGCGACCGCAGCCGCGACTACCAGCCCCATCGGATCGGCGTTCCCTACGTCCTCGGAAGCAAAAATTACCAAGCGACGGGCGATAAACTTCGGGTCCTCCCCCCCTTCCAACATACGGGCGAGCCAGTAGAGGGCGCCGTCCGGATCAGAATCGCGCAGGCTCTTGATGTAAGCAGAGATGACGTTGTAATGCTCTTCACCGGATTTGTCGTACCGGATTGATTTCTTCATCAGGGCGGCTTCCAGCGCCGCTCCGTCGATCAGTCTGGTGCCATCAGACCCAGCCGATTGCTGTCTGACCACAAAATCCAAGGCGGTCAGGAGCGCCCTCGCATCGCCGTTGCCATACGCAATCAGTCGTTGTTTGGCATCGGGTGACAGACGGGCATTCCACTTCCCTAACCCGATCGCAGAGTCCACGAGCGCCCGGTCAAGAATATGCCCCAGGGCCTCATCTGAAAGGGGCTTGAGGACCACGACCAAGGACCGAGACAGGAGCGGTGAAATTACTTCAAATGAGGGATTCTCCGTGGTCGCGCCGACCAAGATGACCGTCCCCCGCTCGACATGAGGCAGAAAAGCATCCTGCTGCGCTTTGTTGAAGCGATGGATTTCGTCGACGAAGAGAATGGTCCGTTGACCGTTGATCGCCTGGCGTTGCTCTGCTGTCTTGATAATGGCCCGCAGCTCGGGAACACCCCCTGTGACCGCCGAGAAGGGCACGAACTGCGCTTTGGTATGGCTCGCGATAAGATACGCCAACGTCGTCTTGCCTGAGCCGGGCGGCCCCCAGAAGATGACGGAGGAGAGTTGATCTGCCTCGATCGCCCGCCGCAACGGCCGATCCGGAGCAGTAATGTCGTCTTGCCCAACGAAGTCCGCAAACTCTCGCGGCCGCAGACGTTCGGCCAACGGAGCCTCAACGGATTTCTCTCCCTCGCGCGCGCCAAACAAATCAGAAGTCTGATCGCGTGAATTAGTCATCCGAGTCCTCAACAACGGTGTGGATTGTATACGCCGATGCACATGATCGCAAACGGCCCCTCGACCTTGAGGAGCCTATCCGACATTGACCGTTCTATTGCGGCGAACGATGGCCACATCTACGGTGATGGGGTCATTGCTTGGAGAATGGCGAAAAAGCCCTTCCAGCAAGGCCGCAGCGAGCGAAAGCCCGAGGCGTACAGTTTGGGGTACGTTGAGGGTTTGAGCGAAGCGAGAACGAAGCTGGAGGGATTTTGCGCCGTTCTCCGCTAATCGGAGTCTCCGACGTTGCCTCGGTGGATCAGCTTGAGAAACTCCAATCTGGTCTGCGGCTGGCTGCGGAAGGCGCCTAACATGGAGCTGCTGACCGCGATGGTGTTCTGCTTTTCGACGCCCCGCATCATCATGCAGAGGTGTCGCGCTTCGACCACCACGCCCACTCCATGGGCGTTGAGCTTCGACTTCAGGGTTTCGGCGATCTGGACAGTCAGTCGTT
>VBOM01000028.1 GCA_005877535.1 Nitrospirota bacterium
GGAAGAGTCGCTAGGAGCGTGGCTCTCAGCGGCTGGGGCTGCCGGCGTAGGGGGCGTGGTTTCGGGGGCGGGTTGAGGAGTCTCTTTCTTTTTGAGATCGATGACCGTGGAAGAAAACGTTCGATCTTTAGCGAGCATGGCCAGGCTGAGTGAGGTCAGCATGAAGACGGCAGCGACAACGACTGTGAATTTGCTCAAGAAGTTGGCGGGGCCGCGGCTCCCGAAGACGGTTTGACTGGAGCCCCCGAATGACGCGCCGATCTCGGCGCCTTTCCCTGATTGCAAGAGAATCGCGCCGATCATGAGAAAACAGATCAACACATGAATGACGATGAGCACAGTATACATGGCACTCCGATCAGTTAGGCACGCCGTGTCTGAGCAGCGCCGATGATTGTAGCAAATGAGTCGGGATCGAGACAAGCCCCACCAACCAGTGCCCCGTCGATCGCATCCGAGGCGAGGAGGGACTCGATGTTCTGGGGCGTGACGCTTCCGCCATACAGAATTCTGATGGCCGATGCCGTTTGACTATCCCAGCCGGTCTCCATGAACAAGCGGATCGAGCGATGCACGGTCACGGCCTGCTCCGTGGTGGCGGCTCGCCCCGTGCCGATGGCCCAGATCGGTTCGTAGGCGATCGTGACGGTCGCCAGATCCTGAGTGGTCAATCCTGCCAGGCTGCCGTTGAGTTGAGCTGTGACGACCGATTCCGTTCGGCCTGCCTCACGTTCCGCCAGTGATTCTCCCACGCACAGGATCGGAGAGAGCCCGTGCATCAGCGCCGCCCGGACCTTCTTCTGAATATTCTCATCTCGTTCGCCGAAGAGCGTGCGACGTTCAGAATGGCCGACGATCACATAACGGCAGTCAAGATCGCGCAACATCGAAGCGGACACTTCCCCGGTGAAGGCCCCGTGCGTTTCCCAATGTAGATTTTGTGCGGCGAGGCTGATCCAGGAGGAGGGACCTAAGGCGTTGCGGGCCGATTCAAGGGCCGTAAAGGGCGGCGCAAGGACTACGTCGGCGTTAGGCGATGCAGGCACTCGTTCGCGGAGGTCGCGGATGAGGGCCGCAGCCTCCGAGGCCGTCTTGTTCATCTTCCAGTTACCGATGATGAGGGGTCTGCGCACAGGTCTCTCGGTATCGATAGTGGGTGTGATCTCAGCGACGAGGCGATTACGTGGATCGATCCGGGAGGGCGGTCAGGCCCGGGAGTTGTTTGCCTTCGAGCAATTCCAGCGCGGCGCCGCCGCCGGTCGAAATGAATGACATATTCTCCGACTCGCCTGCTCGATGCACGGCCAGTGCCGTTTCGCCGCCGCCGACGATCGTCAGTGCATAGGCATCGGCAATCGCGTGAGCCATCGCGAGGGTGCCCCGGGCGTAGGCATCGATTTCAAAGACACCCATCGGTCCATTCCACAGAATCGTCTTCGCGTTCTGGACTGCTAGGTTGAAGAGCTTTACAGAGGCCGGGCCAATGTCGAGGGCGTACCACCCTTTCGGAATCTCCTGGACCGGGACGATCTTCGATTCCGCTCCAGGCTCGTGGCTGGCCGCGACGACACAATCGACCGGCAGATAGAATTTCACGCCGCGGGAAAGGGCATGGTCCTCGATGCCTTTCGCAAAGTCCAACATGTCGTTTTCGACCAGTGAGTTTCCGATTTCCAGCCCCTTCGCCTTTAAGAAGGTAAACGCCATGCCGCCGCCGATAATGACTTTGTCGACGCGCTTGCCAAGATTTTCAATGACGCCGATCTTTCCTGACACTTTTGCCCCGCCGAGAATGGCAACAAAGGGCCGAACAGGGTTTTCTACGGCTCCCTCAAGGTATTCGATTTCTTTCTTGAGGAGGAAGCCGGCAGCCGAGGCGGGAATGAATTTGGTGATGCCGACGGTGGAGGCATGAGCCCGGTGTGCGGCGCCGAATGCGTCGTT
Organism: Nitrospirota bacterium; assembly: GCA_005877535.1. Lineage (GTDB taxonomy): Bacteria > Nitrospirota > Nitrospiria > Nitrospirales > Nitrospiraceae > Palsa-1315. The sequence continues at coordinate 1,945 of VBOM01000028.1, forward strand.
GATATAGACGTCGCCGAGGGCCGCCAGGGCTTTGGAGAAGCGGTCGTCGTTTTCTTCTTCACCCTGATGGAATCGGAGATTTTCAAGGAGCAGGACGTCGCCCGGCTTCATCTTGGCAACAAGCCCTTCCACAGCCGGACCGATACAATCCGGTGCAAACGGAATGTCTTTGCCCATGAGCCGTCCCAGACGTTTTGCCACCGGGGCCAGACTGTACTTGGAGTCGAACATTCCGTTCGGTCGGCCCAGGTGCGAACAGAGGATCACCTTGGCGCCGTCGTCGACGGCGCGATTGATGGTTGGCAGGGTCGAGCGAATGCGGGTGTCGTCGGTGATCTGGTGCGAATCGTCCAACGGAACGTTGAAGTCGGCTCGGATGATGACGCGTTTGTCTCGCAGCACGACGTCGTCGATCGTTTGTTTGCGCAGTTTCATGGCGGTTCCGTCAGGTCGGTCCTTCCAGGAAGGGGAGGTATCATGAAACAGAATCGGGCTGAGGTAGGCGAGCGCCTCGCGGTGCTCAGCGCCCTGTCGCTCTTGCCGCGATCACCTTGATCAGGTCTCGAACCCGGCATGAATATCCCCACTCGTTGTCGTACCAGGCCGTCACCTTCACGAGCCGCTTGTCGATGGCCATCGTGAGCGGGGCATCGAATGTGGCCGAATGAGAGTCGCCCTTTTGGTCGATCGAGACGATCGGGTCTTCAGAATAGAGCAGGATGTCTTTCATCGGGCCGTTCGCCGCTTTCCGGAAGGCGGCGTTGACGGAGGCGACGTCACAGTCCTTTTCGGTTTCGACGGTCAGATCCACCAGCGAGACATTAGGTGTGGGGACGCGGATGGCGAGGCCGTCGATCTTGCCCTTGAGCTGTGGCAGCACCAAATGCAGCGCCTTGGCCGCGCCGGTGCTGGTCGGGATCATCGACATGCCTGCCGCACGCCCGCGCCGCAAGTCTTTGTGGGGCAGGTCGAGCAATTGCTGGTCGTTGGTGTAGGAGTGGATCGTGGTCATGACGCCGTGCTTGATGCCAAAATTATCCAACAGAACTTTTGCCACGGGAGCCAGACAATTGGTCGTGCAGGAGGCATTGGAGATGATGTGGTGCATTTTCGGATCATAGGCCTCGTCGTTGACGCCCAATACGATAGTGACATCCGGGTCCTTCGCCGGCGCAGAAATAATGACGTGCTTGGCTCCGGCAGAGAGGTGCTTCCCTGCGCCTTCGCGATCGGTAAAGCGCCCGGTCGATTCGACGACGATGTCGACCCCAAGATCCTTCCAGGGAAGTTCTTTTGGGTCCTTCACCGCGAGGACCTTAATGGCCTTGCGGTCGACGAGGAGCTGGTCGCCCTTGGCTTCGACGGTTCCCTGTAACGTCCCGTGTACCGAGTCGTATTTCAAGAGGTAGGCAAGCGTCTTCGCATCTGTGAGGTCGTTAATCGCGACAAAGTGGAGGTCGGGATCGCCGAGTGATGCCCGCAGGACGTTCCGTCCGATCCGTCCGAATCCGTTAATACCGATCCGAATAGCCATGGCGAGTGGTCCCTCAAGAAAAGATTGGCCGGTTGAATCCACCGGCCAGACTGAGGCCGATAGTATCGACGCTCCTGGGGCTTGTCAAGCCATACCAAGGCGGTAATCCCGCGCCGGATCATAGGAGTTTTACTGCCACCTGAACCGGAACCTGACAGAGTTGGTGTGAGGTCTGCGGACCTGTGTCTTGCGTCGCTGTCGCTGGGTTCGTTAGAGTTCGTCGATTCCAGCGCGAGACGTTTTCCTTTGAGGTATCGGTGAACCTCTTCGAACAGACCAAGCAGGTGTTGGAGTGGCCCAGATTGCTCGAGGTCCTTGCCGGGCACGCCCGATCGTCGATGGGGGCGGCGCGCTGTCGTGTCCTCGAATTGGCGACCAGCCTCCACGATTCCGAGAGGCGCCAACAGGAAACGACGGAGATGGGACAGCTTCAATCATCCGGTGAGGCCCTGCCGGTCTTGGCATTTCCGGATATTCGGGACCCGCTCGACCGAGCGAAGAAAGGGGCGGCGTTGGAGGTCCGCGAACTCCGGGATTGCACGATGGTGCTGGAGTTGCTTGAGGAATGTGGCCGTTTTGTGGGACGGCATCAACAAGACGCTCCCGCGCTGGCATCCGTCGCGCACCCTCTGCAATCGGTCGGTGAACTGCGATCCGTGAAAACAGCGCTCGTTACGGCGATCCACCCCGACGGCTCGATCAAGGAGTCGGCGACGCCGGAGTTGCGGGGCTTGACCCATCAAGCTCATGTGCTCAAACAACAGATGCGGCATCAGGTGGATCAGATCCTGCACTCGCGTCGGTATGAGGACATCCTGCAGGAACGGTATTTCGCCGAGCGAGAAGGCCGGTATGTCATTCCCGTAAAAGCCGACATGCGGGGACGGGTGCCGGGGATCGTGCATGACGTCTCGGCCAGCGGGGCCACGGTGTTTCTCGAACCGCGCGAGCTTGTCGAACTGAACAATTCGATCAAAGTGGCGGATCTTGAGATCGAACGGGAAGTGCGACGTATTCTCCGTGAGGTATCCGCCCTCGTCGCCACACAATCCGAGGTAATTCTGGCGGGGCTTGATGCGCTGGCCGTGCTTGACTGTATTTCGGCGCGGGCATTGTTTGGCCGTCAATTGAAAGCGAATCCAGTCGGGCTCAACGGAGAAGGGCGTGTACGGCTGCTGCGTGCCAGGCATCCCTTACTCGTGTTGTCGAAAGAGCAGGTGGTCGCCAACGATATCCTCTTGGACGACTCGATTCACGTG
>VBOM01000029.1 GCA_005877535.1 Nitrospirota bacterium
CCCCGAGGGCCGTATCGGGAACCCTCGAGGCCTCGAAGCTAGTCTCACGAGCGTTAACGATTCATTCGTTATCGATGTACTTGTCGCCCCAAAATGAGGTTATGAATGAAGAAGAAGAAGCCTAAGCCTGCCGCTATCACGTTCCCTACATCGTCTGTTGACGCCGCCGCATTGACAGAGTCCACAGGCATCCGCTACGTTGGCCAGGACCCCGCTATTTCCGCGGTGCCTTGTACGATTCACGCCCCAGTCGATGGCGGGAGAATCATGTCGGATCGGGCTTACGTGCTCATCAATGTTCAGCCGGGACGCACCAGCGATGTGGTTCGCGCTCTGTCGGGAATCAAGCAGATCAAGACCATCGACCCCTGCTGGGGCAAGCCGGATATTATTGTGGTGGTGGAGGTGTCGGACCAAGATGCTCTGACTCAGTTGGTGTTGAGCCGGATTCATGAAATCGACGGCGTCTCGCAAACTGACACCCATCTCGTCTATCGATTGAAGGCCAGTATCGCCAAGTGACTCGCACTCTTCGCGAACTCAGCCTCGCCCGCCTCGTCATCTGAGTGTCCGCGTGCGCTGGGCCGCCCATCCTCATGAGCCGGACGTGATCGCTGTGACGCTCTCAGCCCAAGCTGATCGGGTGAAAACAGAGGTCATAGAGACCTTGACAGAGGGAGGCTACGCCATCGATCGGAAGGACGACGACAACCTGACGACCGGCCATCGGAGGAAAATCAGCAGCCCGCGGGACTGGTTGCTCCGTTGGCATCTTGGTACAGGATGATACCCTGTGGACGCCATGTGAATCCAGTATCTGAGCAGAGCAGTATACTTCGGTTGAACGTGCTGTATGAAGGCAAAGACGGGATATTCACCCGGTGAGAAGATTTACCGACCGCGCTGCTCCGGAGCGCCGAGAATCAATCGCGCTGGGTCAAGACCGCGCTCCAAACCCTCTGGCCCTGTCTCCTACTCTAACTCTCCGCTGTCGGCATCATCGCCAAGATCCAATCCAAACCGGTCAGCCATCCGATAGAGGGTGCGCCGATCAATGCCGAGAATCTTTGCGGCTTTGACTTTATTCCTCCTGGTTTCCTTTAGGACGCGGACGAGATGACGCTTTTCGACTTCCTCAAGCGATAAAAACCCCTCATCGCTGTGGGTGATCGCTCCGTCGGTCTCTTTCGATGGCGGCTCTGTCCGACGCAGGGAAGCTGGCAGATCGTCCGGCGTGAGAAGGGGACCGTGACTCAACGAGACAGCCCGCTCAATGGCGCTTTCTAACTCGCGCACATTGCCGGGCCACCGGTACTGCCTCAACAACGTCATCGTCTCCGGCAGGACCCCGCGCACCGCATGAGCCGCACCTGCCGCGCATTTCTGCAAGAAGTGATGCACCAACATCGGAATATCCTCCTGCCGCTCCACAAGCGACGGCAAGATGATACGCACGACATTAAGCCGATAAAATAAGTCGTCCCGATACTTTCCCTCCTTGACGAGCTGCTCGAGATCTCGATTTGTCGCAGTGATGATCCGGACATCGATCTTCGTCGATGTCGTACTGCCGACACGGCGGACTTCGTGATCTTGAATCACCCGCAACAACTTGACTTGCACGGCCTGCCCCAACTCACCGATCTCATCGAGAAACAACGTGCCCCCGTTCGCTGATTCAAAGAGGCCGACTTTGTTTCCCACCGCGCCGGTAAAAGCCCCCTTCTCATACCCGAACATTTCCGACTCCAGCAGGGTATCCGGCAACGCCCCGCAATTCACCGGAATGAATGGCTTGTCCCGACGTGGCCCATTCGCATGGATCGCCCGCGCAATCAGTTCCTTGCCGGTCCCGCTTTCCCCCTGCAGGAGCACCGTGCTCTTGCTGTCGGTCACCCGAGCCACCACCTTATACACTTCCAGCATGGCGGGACTGCTTCCCACCAGCGGAGACCATTCATCTTTGCTCTTCAACTCTTCACGAAACCTGGCATTCTCTCGGACGAGTCGGCAGTGATCGAGACTCCGCTTGACCACCAGCTTGATATCCTCTTTCTTAAACGGCTTGGCGAGATAGTCGTAGGCTCCTTGCTTGATCGCTTCGATCGCACCTTCCAGGGACCCGAATGAGGTCAGCACGACAACCGCTGTGTCAGGGCTCATACGTTTAAATTCACGCAAGACCATGAGCCCATCGACCGCACCCATACGAATATCTGTCAGGACCAGATCCACTCGCCCCTGGCGTCCACGAGCGATGACCTCTTCTCCACTGGCGAATGCTTCAACGACATAGCCTTCCTTCTTTAAGGCCTCAGCCAAGAGATCGCACGCGACCGCATCATCGTCGGCTACGAGAATATTCGCTGGTTGCATCAGTCCCTCTCTGTCACGCGCGTCGGCTCGGTCCTCAATCCAGGTAAGGTCACGGTCACGGTTGTGCCGCGGTCTGTCTCGCTCTCGAGCAAAAGACTGCCTCCATGGGCCAGGACTGTTTCGCGGCTCAAGAATAGCCCTAACCCAGTGCCTGTGCCAACCGCCTTGGTCGTAAAAAATGGCTCAAAGGCTTTCTGTATATCGGCCTCCGGCATGCCGCATCCTGTATCCCGCACCTTGATTGTGATTACCAGAGGGGACATCGAGTTGGCCACCCGACGGCCGCGGTCGAGTTCATCGGACGAGGCAGCACGGGCTGCTACTGATACACTCACCGCTCCATGCGCTGGTGTAGCGGCTAAGGCATTGGCGAATACATTCACCAACACTTGATGCATCTTTTCCGCATCGGCCCAGACGAGCGGGAGGTCTCCGGAAATCTCGACCGTCATTGTAATCTCTTTTGCATGGAAGGCCGGTTCCATAAGCGCAACCGCCTGGCTGATTACCTGCTCCACGGGCAACCACGTCGGTTCAGGCTGGCGCTGTCTGGTTGAGGACAGCAAATCCTGAATGATCCGAACTACCCGTGCAAGCTGCTCATCGATCACTGTCACCCGCTTCTTCATTTCAGGCGTGACCCCCGGCTCTTCAGCCAGCGCTTGCACATGCCAGGCGATCGAGTGTAGCGGCGTTCCGACCTCATGCGCCACGGAAGCCACCAGTTGCCCCACCGCGGCCAAGCGTTCCGAGCGATTCAGCTGGTCTTTCGCATCGACCAGCTGCGTATTGGCCTTCAGGAGTTTTTCAGTCTCCCGGGCGAGAGCTGCACGCGCCGCCTCCTCTCTGGTCTTTCGTTCTTCCCAAGTCATGCCAATATAGGCTACGACCAGGAGCACTCCTGCGACCACACTGCGATTGATCACCGCCGACTGAAACCGTCCCGGTTTGGTCGGTTGCATCAACCCCATATAGGTTGCCACGATACAGGCCACCACCGTCAGAAGCATTAGGACGCGACTGCGCAATGTTGCAACCAACAGAATCGGCAACACAAAACCGTATGCGCCGACAACGTTTGCTGGGGCGGCCATTTCGAGAACGACGATCGCCAGGAACACCGCCCCTGCGATCGCCAGCACAATGCGATTTTGTTTCAACATCGAAATGGGAGACTAGCAGGATGCTAAAAAAGTCCACCAGCGCCACAGACCGTCGCGCGTGAAGCGCGAGATAGGCGTGATCCGAAGTTCAAAGTCTGCGATTCGAACTTCCGAGAACCTCGAACCCTCGCTCGTCCCGCTCAGTTCTTCTGATGGAGCGTTCTCCTATTGTCCGAGACCTAAAGACCATCGAATTTCTGGGGCGTCAACTCTAGTTTGTTTTGCA
>VBOM01000030.1 GCA_005877535.1 Nitrospirota bacterium
TCAGCCCAGTATCATGGCGTCCGTTCCCCATGAGTATCATCCTCCCGCTGAATACACGGCACTCAATTTCCAATGAGTCATTTTTTGTTCGTGGCCGGGGCCCTGCGAGAACGCAGCTCGGAGGAAAGTACCGAGCTGCAACTCGGACAGGGCCTCTGGGGACTCAGCACTGGCTTGATCAGGACGAATCTGCAAACATATCTCGATGCGGAGTCCCGTGGGCTTGTGTATGTGCTGAAGGTCGGGCTCTATGCCGAGTTCCAGATGGTCTCGCCAGTGTTGGACTTCTCCGCATTGGATGCGTTCCTCAGTGACGATCTGAGGACTGAGGCTAGATTCGGCTTTGTGCGAATCAACGGGGTACGACGATTGGCCTGTTCTGCCGTCGCGAGTCAGGCCCTCTTGCTCAACGTGTTGCAGATTGCCGATCAGGCCGAACTTGCTCGACGATTGAGATTGGGCATGCATCGGTTGACACAAGCGGAGTATGCCGGGATCATGCGAGGCGCGACGGGAAAGGCGACATAGCAGGATGCTCAAAAAGGCCGGCCTCTCACCCGCCCAACCCTGGCGGTTATTGCACCCGCCCGCCCTGAGTCTGCCAAGACAGCCTCTTCGCCCAGAGACGCGGCTTCTCCCAAGCAAGGCCGCAGCGAACGATCACATTATAAGGGGTGGCTGGGATGATCCCAACTGCGCGCGTCCAACGAGGGGAGTCTGCGACCGCGCGTTGCGCGAGCACGGGGATCGTCCCAGCCACCCCGCCCCCTTTTCCAGCATCCTGCCCTAGATTCGTTGGCCTGTCATAAGCTGATATGCCTCATCGATTGTATCGACTTCCTTCACTGTCACATTGAGTTGAAAGCCCAGTTCGTTCAGATTCCACCGCTCGTCATGAATCTGCTCGCGTGGAACCAACACGGTGCGATAGCCTTCTCGTGCAGCGGCACGAATCTTATCCGGGATGCTGCCTACCGGGCCGATCTGTCCGTCCGGTTCAATGGTTCCGGTCAGGGCAACACCTCGTTGAATATGCTCCCCCTTGAACATGGCGATGAATCCCACGGCCATAGCTGCGCCGGCGCTAGGTCCATCGCTGCCTGTGGGTCGATAGGCCACCCCTTGCACTGAGACGGTTCCGCTATGCTGGACCGAAGGCGTGCGTTCGACAGCATAGGCAAAGGCTTGAGCCATGGCGCCTAGATGATCGTTTCCCAGCCGCACGCCGGCGAGGAGCCATTGTAGTTGAACGGGGTTCGGTTCCGGTTTCCTGTCCCACCACATCATCAGGATTTCAAATACGCCGAGATTGTTTTGGCGAATGGCCCCCAGGACTGGAAGTTCGATGACACTGTCAGCAGATACTGAGACCGGGACTCCACAAAGGAGGCTGGCAATCAATGCGCAGATGGCGGCAAGGTGGCGTGGCATCATGAGGCTCCCAATCAGGCTGCGGGAAAGGCGCTGGTTTCTCTCGTTTTTTCGGTGTGTCGCGTTTGTTTGGTTGAACCAGACAAACCACAAATGAAGAGGACCACCTTTTTGAGCATCCTGATGAGTATGGTGTGGGTCGGCAACAAGCTCGCTTGCAAAAGTGTAGCAAATCCTGGTGGGTAGTACAGCGAATTGGCGGTCCTTGCCTTGCGTTGGGCTATGGCATTCCGTATAAGAGGCTGCGGGAAAACCATTTCAGTCCAGCGGAATTTCGAGGGCATGCATTTCTGGGACAAGAGCAGAACATCCCCGCAGGATAGCAAGCGAGACTGGCGGGAGGGGTGAGACGAGGTGGGATTCCAATCTATCCACGCCGCGCCTTTCTCGCCTGTCTCGCGCTTCACGCGCCACCGTTTGAATCGGATCTGTGTATGGATCATGGTGGGAGGATTGGCTATTCTCTGGCTGTCGCTCGATGCCGCTGCCTCGAACTGTCTGGTTGAGACGTCTGCTTCAGGGGCGGGAGCGGCGTTGAAGCGTCATCTGGGGGCCGACTGCACGGAGCAAGAGCGCGAAGCGCGAGCGGTGGATGCGGCGCAGTTGCTGCAGGCGTTCAAGGAAGGGAAAGGGATTGATCTCTCAGGAGTGGTCGTTCAGGGCGATTTGTCACTGGATACGTTGCCCGTGGGCCCTCTGCCACCCGAGCTGGAGGGGACGAAGGAGCTGCAGGGACGTGAGGTACGCGTCATTTCCGGCTCCATGATGATCGTCAATTCGGTGGTGCGCGGAGCGATCAGGCAGGGATCGACCCAAGGGCTGTTGGTGGTGAAGGGGCCTGTGACGTTCAGCGGGACCAGGTTTGAGCAGGTGGTGGATCTCTCACGGACTGTGTTCATTCAGCCGGTGACGTTGTCAGGCGCGCTGTTCTTGCGGGAGAGCTATTTTGTGCAGGGCCGGTTTCTGCGCGACGTGTTTGCTGAAAAAACGTGGTTTGGGCCTCACACGAGATTTCACCGATCTGTCTTCCAGGGGTTGGTCACATTCCAGCAGTCGCGGTTCAACGGGTTGGCGGAGTTTTTGGAGGTGGTCTTCGAGAAGGATGTCAATCTGTCCCGCACCTTTTTCAAATTGGGCAGCGGGTTTTCCGGGAGCCGTTTTCAGGGTCTGGCGGATTTCTCTGAAGCATCGTTCGACCGTGAGGCGTTTTTTACCTATACCCTGTTCGAGGGGGACGCGTACTTTCGCCGGACCACCTTCCAATCTACGGCGGATTTTTCCGATGCGTCGTTCAAGGGGCGAGACGACTTTTCTAAAACCCTTTTCGAAAAGGGCCCGCAGTTTACCAGAGCAGCCAGATCGGCGCCCGTACAGGCATCCCCTGGGCTCGAGAATCAGACAATACAGTATGCGATCATCCTCTCCCTTCTGGTGTTCGGCGCTCTGCTGATCGCCTATCTGATTCGATAGCGTTGACGCGAAGGCTTCCCCCCTCTTACCACTACTAATAGATGGAGGCTTGCTCCGCCTCCCCCAAATCTGGTATAAGTTCGCTCGTGGATGACCATTTCGACGCCACTGAACAGACTGAATTACCCTATCAGGTTCGCATCGAGAACTTTGAAGGGCCCCTCGATCTCTTGCTCCATCTCATTAAGAAGAGCGAGATCAACATCTACGACATTCCCATTCATCTGATAGCCCAGCAATACCTCACCTATATTGAGGCGATGGAAGACTTGAATCTGACTGTCGCGGGGGAGTTTCTCGTGATGGCGGCCACCTTGCTCCAGATCAAATCCAAGATGCTGCTTCCCGCCGATGAGACAGCCGCTGATGAGGAAGACGGGCCCGATCCCCGTGAGGAATTGGTCCGGCGGCTGCTCGAGTACAAGCAGTTCAAAGACGCTGCCCGTCAGTTGGACGAACATGAGCGGTTGTGGCGGGAGATTTACAGTCGTGAACAGGGGCCGGCGCTCGATTTGGAATCGGATGAGACGCTGCTGGACAATGTCAGCCTATTCGACCTGGTGGATGTGTTGCAGGGAATCCTCGATCGCAATCCCGGCAAGGCATTCATGGAGGTTTTGCCAGACAACTTGACGGTACGGGAGCGGATGAACGCGATTCTAGAAATGTTGGAGGGGCAGGAGTCCGTGAATTTTGTCGAGCTCTTCGAGCCGGCCTGCCATCGTCTTGTCGTCATTGTCACATTTTTGGCGTTGCTGGAACTTATGCGGCTTCGAACGGTTCGGGTATTCCAGACAGGACATTTTGGGCCGATTCTCGTGTCGCGCGGCTTCACACTCGTACCAGACCCGGCAGAATTGGATGATGCTGATTGGAGGGGAGCATGAGTTTAACTATAGAACAAGAAACAGACGACATCACTCTCGCGGAGACCGCGCCGGTGATTGAGGGCAACGGGGTGCCAGACGATGCGGCGAAGGACGCTGCCGTCAAGGCGGTGAACAGCCAGACAGAAGCCATCGACGCGCGGGAACTCAAAGCCATTCTGGAAGCTGTCTTGTTCGTGTCGCCTGAACCGGTGCCGATTGCTCGGCTGATGTCCATCTTGGGGACGGTCTCAAAAGCCGAAGTGGTTCAGGCACTGGGGATTCTTACGCACGATTTAGATCAGGATGGGCGAGGCATTCAGCTTGTGCAGGTCGCAGGAGGGTATCGGCTGGTGACGAAGCAGGAGTATGGGCCCTGGCTGAAACGGATGG
>VBOM01000031.1 GCA_005877535.1 Nitrospirota bacterium
CAGCCCACAGGGTCTGGGTCACTCCCAACATCAGCCCCATCAGGGCGATCACCCACCGACAAGAACCTCGTTGCTGCAAGGTCATCCTCTTTCTCCCCCTCCATTATTATTCGCACTGCGGTGATGGACAATTTCATACAATACTGGCAACACTACCAGAATCAATACTGCTGCCGTCAGCATTCCTCCCACCACGACTAGTGCGAGTGGTTTCTGCGCCTGTGATCCAATGCCTGTTGCGAGTGCGGCCGGCAATAACCCGATGGCCGCGCCCAACGTCGCCATGAGAATCGGACGCATCTGCACATCAGTCCCCCTCCGAACTGCCTCCCGAAGGGTCAGCCCCGTGAGCCGGAACTCTTCGATCCGAGAGATCAACAATACCCCACCAAGGATGGCCACACCAAGCGTTGAAATGACGCCGACCGCGGCTGAGATACTGAAATTCGTGTGGGTGACCGCGAGCGAAACCGCTCCTCCCACGAGCGCAAAGGGGACAGTACTCAAAACCAGGAGGGCATTCTTGATTGAATTGAAGGCGCTGTACAACAGAAACATAATGATGACCAGACTAATCGGCACCACCATCGCCATTCGTTTTTGCTCTGCTCTGAGCTGATCGTATTGACCAGCCCACTCCATGCGATACCGATCGGGAAGGCTCACCTCCTTGGCCAGGCGAGCTTGGGCCTCTTCCACGGTACTTTGGAGGTCGCGATCCCGCACGCTGAACTTGATCGGAATATAGCGCTCGTTGTTTTCGCGATAGATAATGAACGCACCGGTCTGCGTCGTGATCGAAGCCACCTGCTTCAAGGGAATGCGCGCCCCATCCGGGGTACTGACCAAGATATTACCGATCGCATCGACATCCTGTCTAAACTCCGGGAGAAACCGGACGACAAGATCGAACAACCGTTCTCCTTCATAGACCTGGGTCACGGCCTGACCTCCGACGGCAGCCTGCACCACAGCATTGACATCCGCCACTCGCAGCCCATAGCGCGCGCTCGCCTCACGATCGACCTGGATCAACAGATTTGGCTGCCCTACGAGGCGCAAGATCCCCAGGTCTTTTACGCCTTTGATCTGCTGCATGACACGCTCGATCTCGCTGGCCTTTACCTCCATGGTTTTCAGATCGGTCCCGAATAGTTTGATGGAGTTCTCTCCCTTCACCCCCGACATGGCTTCTTCCACATTGTCCTGAATCACCTGCGAAAAATTAAAAATAATCCCGGGAATCTCCTTCAGCCGCCCCTCAATCTCTTCGATCAGCGCAGCTTTACTCAACCTGGGACGCCATTCCTTCTCCGGTTTGAGATTGGCCAGGAACTCGGCATTGAAAAAACTCGTCGGATCGGTTCCGTCGTCCGGCCGACCCAGTTGTGACACAACAGTCGTGACTTCGGGCGAATCGCGGAACAGACGACGAATCTCGCTCGTCAACTTTGCCGCCTGGTCGAAGGAAATATCCACGGGCATCGTGGCCCGAACCCAGAGATTCCCCTCTTCCAGTGCCGGCATGAACTCCCCTCCGACCATGCGGTGCACCACGAAGGTCAGGGCCAAAAGCCCGACGCAGGTACCGACGACCACAGTCCTATGATCTAACGCCCACTCCAAAATTCTGTTGTAGAAACGGCGAACTCCCCGCACGATCGCCGTATCGTCCTCACTAATTGGGCCCTTGAGTAAGAAGGAACACATCACAGGGGCCAGCGTAAAGGCCATCAAGAGCGCGCCCACCAAGGCAAACCCATAGGTGATGGACATGGGCGAAAAGATCTTCCCCGGCACACCCGTCATCGTAAAGAGCGGAATGAACGCCACAACGATAATCGCCGTGGAGTAGAAGATCGGCTGTCCCACCTGTCGGGCAGCCCGCACGATGTGCTGGTGGATCGTCAAGCCATGGGTCTTCTTCCCGTGTGCCAGATGATAAAAGATGCTCTCCACCATGATCAGCGTGGCATCCACGATAATGCCAAAATCAATGGCTCCGAGCGAGATCAAATTCGCAGACTGTCCAACGAGGACCATCATAGAAAAGGTAAACAGCAACGAGAGCGGGATGGTCAAAGCCACGATCAGGGCCGCGCGCAAATGCCCCAGGAAGACAAACAAGATGATAAAGACCAAGACCATGCCGCTGATAAGAATGTCCGTGACGGTCTCCACCGTCGTATGAATCAAGGCCGTGCGGTCGTAGAAGGTTTTAATCTTGACACCGACCGGCAATTTCCCGGCATTGAGGTCCTCAACCTTTCCTCGAACCTTCTCAAGGACATTGAGTGCCTTGTACCCCCGCTGGAGCAGAATGACGCCTTCAACGACATCGTCGCGCTCATCAATCCCGACCTTACCCAATCGAACACGGGACCCGACCGCGACCTTCCCCAGAGTCCTGATGAAAATCGGTGTCCCAGATTTTTCCGCCACCATCACGTTTTCGATATCTGCAATCCCATTGATGAGGCCCAGTCCACGAATATTGTAGTTCTGCGGGCCAATCGTCAGATAATTGCCTCCGACATTGGCATTGCTATTGGTCAAGGCGGACATGACTTGCGACAGGTTGACGTCGTAGCTGATCAATCGTCCCGGATCGATATCGACGTGATATTCCTTGGTCGTCCCCCCGAATGCGGTCACGTCGATGACACCGGGAATGCGTCGGAACTCGCGACGAACCTGCCAGTCCTGAACCGTCTTTAAATCCGTGAGCGTGGTCTCGCCGGACCCCGTGAGTTCATACCGATAGATTTCCGCAATCGCCCACCAAGGAGACAGCGACGGCGCCGCCCCGGCAGGCAATTGCACTGAGGTCAGCCGATTCAATACTTCCTGACGGTCGCGAAAGATTTCCGAATCAAAGTCAAAATAGATCTTGATATCGCTCAACCCAAAGATCGAGAGCGAGCGAATGTCCGTGAGGCCCGGCATGCCATTCAGTGCGACCTCAATGGGAATCGTAATTTGACGTTCGATCTCTTCGGCCGACCACCCGGGCTGCTGGGTGATCAGCTCGACCATCGGCGCCGAGGGGTCTGGGTATGCGATGATATCGAGGGTGTGAAAGGCGTAGAGCCCGCCGAAAAAAAGAAGAAAGCCCAGGATGCAGACCATGACCCGCTGGATCAGAGAGAGTTCAACAATTTTGGCTATCATGGGGTGTGATTAGAATCCAATTCGAAGGGGGAGAAACTCCACGTGAGGACGCTATCCTTTCGCTGTGCCGAACGAGGGAGGACAGGCTCTCGATTTGGTTGGTCGACAGCTGCCTTCCTGCCCCTTGATCAAGACCGCGCCTTTGGTCACGATGCGTTGTCCCGATGCCAGGCCGTCCAAGACACGCACCAGTTCCGGTGAAATCGTGCTCACTTTGACTTCTCGTTTGACATATTGGTCGATGCCTTCGACGACGTACACAAACTGTTTCCCATCCTCTTCCAATACCGCTTCGCGAGGAATCATCAAAAGCAGCGAAGACTCTCCGACCTCGATATGGAGACGCGCGAACATCTCCGGCTTCAGTCGATGATCCTTGTTATTGACCAAGGCATGCATCTTAATGGTCCTCGACATCGGGTCTACCACGTCGCCAATGGTGGTCACGGTCGCGGGGAAACTCACGTCGGGGTATGCTTCCACGCTGACCTTCGCAAGCTGCCCCTCCTTCACCAAGGCGAGATAGCCGAGATCCCGTTCATACACATCCGCCACCACCTGCAGCACATCAAGGTCGGCCACCGTGAACAGTACCTGGCCGGACTCTCCACCGATCGACTGTCCAGGCGTCACGTTCCGTTCTACGACAACCCCTGTCAAGGGACTCTTCATTTCGAATCGCGACGTGATTTTTTGTCGTTCGAGCGGTTTCTCCAATTCCTGGGCGGGAACCCGCAACGACAACAACCGTTCTTTCGCGCGGCGGAATTCCGCGCGCTGCTTAATCATTTCGTTCTCCGCTTGCTTGAGGTCCTTCAACGCCAGGGCTTTATTCTCATACAGGTCCTTGGCCAACTCGTGGGCGCGTGTCGCGTAGTTAAGATCCGAGTCTTCCTTGGCGTATTCCGCATAGGCTTGGGCAATTTCCTGGCTGTCCAATACCAATAGCACGCTACCTGCCTGCACATGCTCGCCCAAATGCGCCCGCACCTCGAGGACTCGCCCTTGGAGTGGAGAGGAAACTCTGGAATAGTGATCTTCCGCGTAGGCGACCTTTCCGGCCAAACTGAGGTCATGGGACTCCGACCCGAGTTCGACGAGGGCCGTCTCCACCCGCGGATGTGATTCAATTGCCGGTCCGGACTTCTGGGGTGCAGTCGTGGCGGCATGGGAGACGGCAGATTGCTCTCCTCTCCCGCAGGCAGAGAGAACCAGACAGCCTATGGCTATGGTAGAGACCGCTAGCGTGAACGGTAGGTGGCGAAATTCA
>VBOM01000032.1 GCA_005877535.1 Nitrospirota bacterium
CGAACAACTCCTGTCGAATGTCGGCGATCACTCGATTCCCGACATAGTTCATGAGATAGTTTTGCCCGTAGTTGAAGACGCTCTTGAGTACCGCCACGACGAAAAGCGCGAGCGGAAGGACGAGCAGGAGGCTTTCGTTCTTGTTGATGAAAATCTCGTCGAGGACCGGTTTGACGAGCCAGGCATAGGCGCCGGAGAAGGCCGCCACCAGCCCCGAGCACACGAACGCCGCACCCAACCGAACCCGATAGGGCTTCAGGTAGCGAATCAATCGTATCAAGCGATCTAGCGTCGACATTCAGCCAATGCCACCTGCGCAGCTCGGCTGGAGGCGCCGGGCTCCCCCAAAGATTTCCGAACCTGTCGCAGCCCCTCTTTCATATCATTATACGCCGACGGATCGCGCAAGAGGTGCAGAACCTCCTGACACAACCGCTCGTCCGTCGCCTCAGCCTGAATCAGTTCCGGCACGACCGATCGGCCGGCGACCAAATTAACGAGCCCGATCCATTTCACAGTGATCAGCCAACGCGCCAGCAGATATGTCAACGGCGACGTCTTGTACAGCAACACCATGGGAGTCCCCACCACCGCCGCTTGCAAGGTCGCGGTCCCTGACGCAATGAACAACACATCGGACAGGGCCATCACCTCACTGGCTTGATCGTGCACCACACGGACCGGCACAGGGCTGTACTGAAGCAGGGCCTGAATCAGATTATCGTCAATTGAGGAGGCCTGTGCCAGAATAAACTGCGTTCCCGGTTCGGCCACAGCCAGTTGCGCAGCCGCCTTGAGGAGCACCGGCAGGAGCATTTCGACTTCGCTCACTCGACTTCCCGGCAACAATCCGACGACGCGGGTGGACTCGCCCAAGCCGAACTCCTTGCGAAGCTTGGCACGATCATAGTGCGGCGCCACCGTATCAAGCAATGGATGGCCGACGAACGTGCAACGAACTCCTGCCCGGCGATAAAGTTCCGGCTCAAATGGGAGAATAACGACGACATGATCGACCCGGCGTTGAATCCACTTCATCCGCCCCGGCCGCCAGGCCCACACTTGTGGGGCAATGTAGTAGAGCACACGTCGACCGGCGGCTTTGGCAACCCGGGCGAAATGAAAGTTCAGCCCTGGATTATCGATCAGCACAACAAGATCCCAGGCCTCGGTTTTCAGCACCCGCCGGATGGTGCGCACGCGCTGGACCATAGCTCGGATAGCGGACAGCCCGATCAATCCCATCACGTCCAGCTGCGGGACACCAGGCACAAGGCTCACACCAGCAGCCCGCATCCCAGGCCCACCAATTCCGACCAGCTGGGTCGTCGGGTCGAGCGCCATGATCGCTTTGGCTAAATGCGCCCCGTGGAGATCACCCGAGGCTTCACCTGTTACGATCAGTATCCTCATGGCTTCGGGGACTGGGTAAAAATTGGTAGAGAGCTAACGGGGTATAAAAATGGTAAAGGAGCTGTAACTTCTATCCCGCTGTCCCGACTACCACATTGTCCCATTATCCCTATATCCCGCTACCCCCTTCTTCATGGCGAGCTGCAAAGGCCGCAATGGCCTGCAAGACCTGATGTGCCACGTCCACTGCCGCCGCGCCATCCTCACCCGACACCAGCGGCCTCGTACCCGTGCTGGCTGCTTGAAGAAACGATTCAAGTTGGAGCTTCAACGGTTCTTCATCTCCACCCTGCAGCTCCTCGACCTCGACGGTCGGCCGCTCTCCTGCCTTGGCCTTGCGTCGGCAAATCATACCCTGCCTGGTCTGGAAATCGATCGACAGATAATTGTCTCGTTGGAAGAGACGCAGCCGACGCATCCTATTCGTCGACACGCGGCTGGAGGTCAAGTTGGCCACACAGCCGCTCCTGAACTGAATACGCGCGTTGGCGATATCAATCGAGGAGGACAACACCGCCACCCCCGCAGCGCGCACCTCTTCAACGGCACCGGGATTCAAAGACAACACGAGATCCAGATCGTGAATCATCAGGTCCAACACCACATCCACGTCGGTCCCCCGTTCACTGAAACTGCTGAGACGGTGACATTCGATGAACACCGGTCTCCCGATATAGGGACGCATCAGCGCCATCACCGGATTGAACCGTTCGCTGTGGCCAACCTGCACACAACAGCCCCGCTGTTTGGCCAGCTGCACCAGCTCCTGTGCCTCTCCGGGCGTAACGGCAATCGGCTTTTCGACCAATACATGTTTGCCCGCCTGCAGACAGGCTTTTGCGACGGCATAGTGGCCTGATGTGGGCACCGCCACACTGACGACATCGACCTGCGGCAACAATTCTTCAGCCGTTCGAAAGACGCGGACCCCATGCCGATCTGCGACCGTCTGCGCCCGCTCAAGCGACTGATCCGCCACACCAATGAGCTGCACTCCAGGCAAGGAGGCATAGAGGCGCGCATGGTGTTGCCCGAGATGACCGACGCCGATAACCCCTGCTCTCAACGGTGCCATACTTGGAGGCTCATCTTCCGCTCGGTTCGAGTGTCCTGATCCCGACAATGGCAATACGGGCTGACCGGGCCTTCTCCAACATGATCTCGCGATCCAACAGGATGGTCCGACCGGCCTCGATCGCCAATACGGAAGCCTTGACCGAGGCCATCACCTCGATGGTCCGAGGCCCCACGGCCGGGAGATCGAACCGCAAGTCCTGCTGCGGCTTCGATCGCTTGACCACTACCGCGCCCTCCTTGGCCAAATCGCCACCGCGCTTGATAGCTCCGTCGGTGCCTTCGACCGCTTCGACGGCCACGACCACGCGATCTTTGATCACGACGCACTGCCCGATATCGAGACGCCCGATGTCATGCACCACTTCCCACCCGTAACGGATGTCCTCCCACTCTTTCTCTGATGGGGCCCGCACGGTCAACGTCCCTTCTTCCACGAGGATCCCCTGAAGCCCGAAGGTCGATTCACAGATCACAATGCCTTCCCGTTCAATCTCCGCGGCAATTTCACGCAGAATGTCATCATCTCGCCACAGAGCCACCCGCGCGAAAAGGGCCAGAGCCCGGAGGTCCGGGCGGACAGTTGTGAAGACATGCGTCTTCTTGACGCCGCCAAGCATGACGGCCCTTTCAACGCCATCGGCCTTGAAGGCGTGTATTAATTTGTTGAGCTGACCGATCTTGATCCAGTGGATGCGATCGACATGCTGTTCGAGTTCCGGCTCTGCTTCGCCGATGTGCGCAACCGCCGAGACATAGTATCCCAGTTTTCTGGCATTGTCCGCGAAGATGATGGGGAAGCGACCGTTACCCGCAATGAGCCCAATCCGCTCGCCATTGGTGACGTGAGGCAGTGATGCCACGGTGCTTATTCCTCATCCTCGTAATCTTTGCCGACCGACCGGCAGATGCCACGCTTCGTCCCCTCCAGGAACGCCAAGACCGTCATGACATCGGGTTGGTCTCCGAATTCGGCCTTGGCGAGCCGGGCCGCTTCAGCGATTCGGTGCCCCGAGCGGAACAGCATATCGTACGCCCTTTTCAGTACCGAGATCCGATCGGTAGAAAACCCCTGGCGGCGCAACCCCACCGAATTAAGGCCATACATCCGCGCACGATAGCCACCCGCAGCCCGCATGAACGGCGGGAGGTCTTGCACAATGCCGCAACAACCGCCGACCATGGAATACGACCCGACCCGCACGTATTGATGGATACCGGTCAGTCCCCCGATGATGGCATGGTCACCGATGGTGATGTGGCCGGCTAAACTTGCGGCATTGGCCAAGATCAGATGGCTGCCGAGATGACAATCGTGGGCGACGTGCACATAGGCCATCAAGAAGTTCTTGGAGCCGATGGTAGTCGTCCCACCGCCTTGCACCGTCGCGCGGTTGACTGTGACATATTCCCGAAGAATATTGTCATGGCCGATGATGACCTTGGTCGGTTCCCCCTTATATCCGAGGTGCTGAGGCGGTCCGCCAATCGAGGCAAAGGGATGCAACTCATTCCGCTCACCAATCTCCGTCCATCCGTCGACCGTCACATGGGATAATAATCTGGTTCCCTTTCCGATCGTGACATGCTCACCGATCAGGCAAAACGGCCCGACCTCCACATCATCGGCAAGACTCGACTTGGGATGAACTATCGCTGTTGAATGAATCTGCACTCTTAACCTCCAGTGCACGTGAGTCGTCAATCGTTACTCGTTAATCGCTTCACACGTCTTCAACCGATACTTCACGATTCACGTCGCTTCTTTCTCTTCTGTCACCATCGCGGTCACCTCGGCTTCACAGACGAGTTCCTCCTCGACAAATG
>VBOM01000033.1 GCA_005877535.1 Nitrospirota bacterium
GAACCTTCGACCTTTGGGTTATGAGGCCGTAAGAGGTAATTTCTTAACACCCTGATTTTCCGTCTGGTTTCTCGCTTTTATAAATTAATCACGGGCTTACAGCTTTCTATCTGTTTCGGTTGCTTCTAACGGTTCTATGCTTTTCGACGCTCTTTAGCACAGATTTAGCACAGCGCCGTGGGGTGAACCCCTCCGTTGAGACACCAGAATTAGCAAACATTGTTCTTTTCAACCTCTGATTCAGCTGATTCGATGATGAGGATGGGGTGCTGTACCAGGAGCGCCTCGGCAATAACCTGTCCGTCCGTGATCCTTACAGCGACCTATCCGCTATGAATCTTCCGGGCCAGCGCCGATCTTTCGGCACGTGCCGTCATTTCGGCAAATCCTCCTAGGCACTTTGCTGTTTTCGCTACAGAGATCTATGAACGAGTCCACTCAATCTTCTCTAGTTTCAGCGGCTTCGACGACTAAGCCACGCGGAAGGCTGCTGGAATGCGAATTGCTTTCCATTTGTATATGCAATAATATTCCCGAATGAAAAAGGAGTCAAACACACCATGAAAAAGGATAAGGATATTATTGATCGTATAGCGCATGAGTGCCTGCTGATGCGCGTGCGCAAACTTGATCGGGTGCTCACGAGTATCTACGATGCTGAACTCCGTCCATTCGGCCTGAAAGCCAGCCAAACGAACGTTGTGGTTCTTATAGCCAAGGCTGGCCCCATTCGACGCATCGAGATTGGGAGGCGCCTGCACCTCGACCCATCCACGCTGACCCGGAATCTGAAGATCATGCTGATCAATGGTTGGATCCAAGAGATTGCGGATGGGGAAGACGGCCGGGGCCTCCCCGTACAGATTACAGTCCAAGGTCGTGCCCTGCTGAATCAAATCGGTCCGTCTTGGCGAAAGGCCCAAACTCGTACGGAGAAGTTTCTTGGGGCTGCTGGCGCGACACTTATGCGAAAGCTTGCTGAAAATAGCATCGACCCGGCCCGTGAAGGTCGCCCGAATCGTGGATCAGGGTGACAGTGTGATGAGTTTTGCGGGGGACGTGCGAGCGCGCTATGAGACGATGTTGTCCTTCCGCGTGCCCGGCAAGTTGTTGGCACGACACGTCGATGTGGGTGACCGCGTGCGCAAGGGACAGGTATTGGCGCGGCTGGATCAGAACGATTACCGTCTCGCCGTGCAAGACCTTCAGGCGCAGCTGGCCTCGGCCGTCGCCGATCGGGACTTCTTACGCGACGATGTGGCGAGATACCGTGAGCTGTTGGCGCAAAAGGTCACCAGCCCACCTGAATTCGACCGCCATCAAACCGCCTACACCACGGCGCGAGAACGGGCGGCGGCGCTCGAAGCCCAACTGGGCCATGCGGTCAATCAGTTGGCGTACACCGAGTTGGCGGCCGACCGGGATGGCGTGGTCACAGCATTGGAAGTCGAAACGGGGCAGGTCGTCAGCGCCAGTCAGGCCATCGTCAAGGTGGCTCAACTCGACGGAGGATCAGGAAGCCGCGCAATTGGGCATGACGGCGACGGTCTGGGTTCCTTCGAACACGCCCTCTCAAATGACCGTCCCGCTCTCGGCCGTGTTTACCCCACAGAACAAGCCGGGGCAGCCCCATGTATGGCTGGTAGATGAGCAGACCAGCACGGTCAGGTCCGTGCCAGTTCAGGTCGGTGAAACTCTGGATGGGGAACGCATTGCCGTAACGGGACTCGCCTCTGGGCAGTTGCTGGTCAGCGCCGGCGTCCAGCGCCTTGCGGAAGGACAGGCCGTGCGTGTGCCGGACGCGATCGCATTGGCGATGAATGGACAGAGCGTTGAAAATGGAGGGCGTCAGCCATGAAAGACTTCAACCTGAGCGAATGGGGACTCACACACCGCGCCTTCACCGGTTTTCTCATGGCGCTTTTGCTGCTAGGTGGGATTTTCGCCTATTTCCAACTGCGACAGCGGGAAGACCCGGAATTCACGTTTCGGGTGATGGTCGTCAAAACCCTGTATCCCGGCGCCACCGCGCTGGAAGTGGAACAGCAGGTGACCGACCGGCTGGAAAAGAAAATTCAGGAACTGCCGAACCTGGACTTCTTGCGCAGTTACTCGAAACCCGGCGAATCGGTGATTTTTGTCACGCCTCGTGAAGATACACCGCCCAAAGACATTCCCGACCTCTGGTATCAAGTGCGCAAGAAGGTGGGCGACATCCGCATGGCGCTGCCGCCCGGCATTGTCGGGCCCTTTTTCAATGACGAGTTCGGCGATACCTACAGCCTCCTCTATGCATTCTCTGGCGAAGGCTACAGCTATGCCGAGCTCAAACAGGCGGTCGATTCGACCCGTCAGCAACTCCTGCGCGTCAAGGATGTCGAAAAAGTCGATCTCATTGGCGTTCAGGATGAAAAGATTTATGTCGAGTTTTCCGACAAGAAGCTGGCCGAACTGGGACTGGACGCCTCGGTGGTTGCCGAGGCCTTGCAGGCGCAGAACGGCCTGACACCGGCCGGAACGGTGATTTCCGTACAGCGCAATCTCCCCCTCCGACTCACCGGCTCCTTCGATTCGGTGGAGAGCATGGCGAACCTTGCCGTGCGGGTCGAGGGCCGAACCTTGCGCGTCGGCGATTTTGCCAAGGTCACTCGGGGCTACATCGACCCGTCCGAATTCAAGATGCGCTTCAACGGCAAAGAAAGTATCGGCCTCGGCGTCACGATGAACAAAACCGGCGACGTGCTGGAATTAGGAAAGACGCTGGAAGCGACCATGAGCCGAATCGAGGAGGGACTTCCTGTCGGAATCGAAGTTCAACGGGTCGCTGATCAATCGCGGGTGGTCAAGACCGCCATCGGCGAATTCACGCGCACCTTCTTCGAGGCCTTGGCGGCGGTGCTGCTCGTCAGCTTTCTGAGCCTCGGCTTTCGCACCGGCTCCGTGGTTGCGCTCACGGTGCCCCTGGTTCTGGCCGGCACGCTGTTATGTATGCTGCTGTTTGGGATGGAAATTCATCGTATCTCGCTGGGAGCCTTGATCCTTGCCCTTGGCCTCCTGGTAGACGACGCGATGATCGCCATCGAGATGATGGCACGCAAACTCGAAGAAGGCTGGGATCGGATGCGCGCCGCGACCTATGCCTACCGTGCCACGGCGTTTCCGATGCTGACTGGAACCTTAATCACCATTGCGGGCTTTCTGCCGGTCGGTCTCGCGAAGTCCGCAGCCGGTGAATACACGGTGGCGATTTTCCAGGTGGTGGGTATTTCGCTGTTGCTGTCATGGATCGGCGCGGTGGTCTTCACGCCCTACTTGGGCTTTCTGGTGCTCAAGGTCCGGGCGAACGGCGATACGCTCCGCCAGGACCTGTTCGATACACCGTTCTACAACCGGTTGCGCCGCTGGGTGGATGCGTGTGTTGAGCATCGCAAGACAGTCATCATCGGCACGGTGGCGTTGTTCGGCGTCGGCGTCGCGACCCTGGCCCACGTGCCCGAACAGTTTTTTCCGCTGTCCAATCGGCCGGAAGTCATCATCGACCTCTGGTTGCCGGAGGGCAGTGCCTTCACGCAAACCGAAGCAGCCGCCAAACGCATGGAGGCGCTTCTCGCCAAGGACGAGGACGTGGTGAATTATGCGGCCTATCTCGGTGGTGGGAGTCCGCGGTTTTTTCTGCTCATCGTCCAGCAATTGGCGAATACCAATTTGGCCGAATTTGTGGTGATGACCAAAGACAACGAAGCCCGCGAACGGGTGATGCAACGCATTCGACTGGCATTCGCCACGGATTTCCCGGACGTGCGCGGACGGGTCATGCGCCTCAATGTCGGGCCGCCAATGGATTATCCGGTGGTGTTCAGGGTGTTCGGCGAAGATCCCACCCTCCTTCGACGCCTCGCGGACCGAGTGGCCGAGGTCGTGCGCGCCAACCCCCATACGGTGGATGTGAACGACGACTGGCATGAGCGCATCCCTTCGTTCCGTCTCGTGCTCGACCAGGACAAGGCGCGCGCACTCGGCGTCTCAACGTCAACCCTCTCGCAAGCGTTGCAAGCCCACTATACGGGCATCGCCGTCGGGCAGTTCCGCGAGGACGACAAGCTCATCGACATCGTGTGGCGAGCGCAAAAGAACCTGCGCGTCACGGCCGATGGATTGCCCGACGTCACGGTTCGGACAGCCAACGGTCGATCGGCACCGCTGGCCCAATTCGTCAAGTTCGAAACCGTGTTCGAGGACGGCGTACGCTGGCGCCGCAACCGCTTTCCGGCTATCTCGGTCCGAGCCGACGTGGCCGACGGTATGTTGGCACCCGACGTGGCGGCGCAAATCATCCCTCAGCTCAAATCCATCGAAGAACAACTGCCGGCCGGCTATTTCATCGAAACCGGCGCGGCCAAGGAAGACGCCTGGACCGCCCAGAAGTCGATCCTGATTTGGATCCCGCTGGTGGTGATCGCGACGCTCGTTCTGCTGATGGTGCAGTTGCAGAACCTGTCCCGGACCTTCCTGGTGTTCGTCACGGCGCCCTTGGGAGTGATCGGCGCGGCATTCGCCCTGCTGCTGTTCCGGGCACCCTTCGGCTTCGTGGCCCTGCTCGGCATCATCGCGCTGGCCGGCATGATCATGCGCAACTCGGTGATCCTCGTCGATCAGATCGAACAGGACGAAAAGGCAGGACGCGATACCTGGTCCGCCATCGTCGAATCGACGGTGCGGCGTTTCCGGCCCATTCTGTTGACCGCGGCGGCGGCCATCCTGGCCATGATACCGCTGTCGCGCAACGACTTCTTCGGGCCCCAGGCGATCGCCATCATGGGCGGGCTGACGGTAGCCACCGCGCTCACGATCTTCTTTTTCCCGGCCCTCTATGCCGCGTGGTTCAAGGTCGAACGGACGCCTCGGGCCGGTCGCCAAGAGACTGCGCTTCCGTTTTATCCAACACATAACGGTACGCCAGAGGAACAGCCGGTTGCTGTTCCGGGAGGTGTCGCATGAAAGCCTGGCATTCAATAATGGTTTTGTCAGTGGCCCTGATGGGGCTGAACGGCTGCACGCCGACGCGTGTCAGCGACCGCATGCCGCCACTCATAGTTCCGGAACGCTGGCAGAACGCCTCAGATGCTGAACCGGCCTCAACGTCCAAGGATCTCAGCCAATGGTGGAAAGGGTTCGGTGATCCCATGCTGAACGATCTGATCGATCACGCATTGGCCACCAACCACGATCTCAGACTCGCCAAGGCGCGCGTGCGTGAAGCCAAGGCCATGGTCACTGTCGCCGAATCGGCGCTCTACCCCAGCATCGATCTGTTCGCGTCCGGCGGTCGAGACAAGAGGATAGACCGAGTCATCGGAGTGCCGGGTCCACAGGGCATCCAACTGATCACGCCCACCGCCGATGTGGTCAGCGGCGGACTGGCGGCACGGTGGGAAATCGACGTGTTCGGCAGCAGACATCTTGAAGCGGAGGCTGCCGTCGCGAAGTCGGCGGGAACCGGAGAGACCCAGCGCGCAGTGCAAGTGGGATTACTGGCTCAGGTGGCGACGAATTATCTGGAGCTGCGCGGGGTACAGCAACGTACCAACATCCTGCTGGAGAACATTGAGGTTCAGCGAGAACGCTTGAGAGCCGTGCAAACGTTCTATAAAGCTGGCCTGGTGAATGACATGGATGTGGCCCGTCAAGAGACGCTCCTGCACAGCACGGAAGGTACACTGCCAGTCCTGACAAGCACGGCGAAAAACTTGATCCATCGACTCAGTGTACTGCTGGGAGAAACCCCAGCGAGCTTGGAAGAGCGGTTGACTCATTCCATGCCGCTGCCTGCAACCCTGCCGACTATCCCCAGGCTCCTGCCTTCGAGTTTGCTGGAGCAGAGGCCGGATCTGCGGCTTGCACAGACAGAGGTCAATGCGGCAGCCGCCAGCCTCGGTGCGGCGCGAGCGGATTTGTATCCGAAATTCGTCCTGTCGGCGAGCGGCGGGTTCGGTGCACTGTCGGTCGGCGGATTTCCGAGTCTGGCAGAAAGCGTGTATGCGCTGGGGTCGGGTCTCACGGCACCGATATTCAATGCTGGTCGCATAAAAGCTCATATCACTGCGGCGGATGCGCGGCT
>VBOM01000034.1 GCA_005877535.1 Nitrospirota bacterium
CGGCAGTCCGTTCGGACTGAGTTCCACCGTGACCCTGGGCATCATCAGCGCCTTGGGACGCGGCAATGTCGGCATTGCAGACTATGAAGATTTTATCCAGACCGACGCAGCAATTAATCCGGGCAATTCCGGCGGGGCCTTGGTCAATCTGAGTGGCGAACTCATTGGGATCAATACGGCCATCTTCTCAAGGACCGGTGGGTCGGAGGGGATTGGATTTGCCATTCCCAGCAGTATTGCGTTGGATATCGTTGACAGTCTGCAGAAGACCGGCAAAGTCGTGCGCGGCTGGATGGGTGTCGCAATTCAAGAGATCACGCCGGCCTTGGCCAAATCCTTCAGGCTCCCGGAGCAGCGCAAAGGAGTACTTATCAGCGATGTGAATGAGAACGGCCCTTCCCATGCTGCGGGTGTGAAGCGTGGCGATGTGGTGGTGGCGTTCAACGGGAAGGAAGTCCAAAACGTGAGTCAGTTGCGAAATCTCGTCGCGCGCACGATTGTCGGCAGGGATGCGCAGGTGAAGGTGTTGCGAGACGGCAAGGAACAGACGATCACTGTGAAGGTGGCTGAGCGACCGACGGATGAAATCTTGGCGAAAAAGGAGCCGTCAGTCCCCAAGGAACCGGTCGAGACGGTGAAGCCTCCTGATAATGTCTTGGCCTCGCTCCGTGTGCAGGGGTTGGATGCGGCCACTATGAGTCAATTGAACATCTCGGCGAAGATCACGGGCGTGGTCGTGACGTCGGTCGAGAGCGGCGGCTCTGCGGAAGCGGCTGGTCTGCAGCGTGGCGATGTGATTCAGGAAGTGAACCACGAGGTCGTGAAAACGCTCGAAGACTATCAGAACGCCTCGAGTAAGTTGAAAAAAGACGAGTTGGCCGTCCTGCTCCTGAGCCGGCAGGGGAATAACCTGTTTGTCGCGGTCAATCCCAAGTAACACGTATGACGCCAGCCGCGATCGCTCGGATGCCAAGCGGGCGCGGCTGGTCATCAGATGAACGGATCGTATGTCCAACGGCCTGAGTTCACTCAACAAGTGGCTGCAAGACACGATCTTCAAGCCGCTGGAAGATAAGAAAATGCCGGTGATGGAGCACCTGGTGGAGCTCCAGGTCCGGCTGACGCGCGCGGTCATCATCACCGCCGTGGTGTTTGTCGGCACGTTTTTCTATGCCGACATGTTGGTCAAGTGGCTTCGTATTCCCCTCCAGAACATGTTTATGCCAAGCTCCCTGTCCTGGGTGCCGACCGATCTGCCGACCGTTCCGTTCGTCTTTCTCGCGCCGGCTGAAGCGTTATGGCAAAACGTCAAGGTGGCCGGGCTCTTTGCTCTCGTCGCCGTGACCCCGTACATTCTGTTGGAAGTCTGGCACTTCGTCGTGCCGGGACTCCACGCCCAGGAACGGCGCTTTGTCGGGCCGTTTGTGCTGTTGAGCACCGTGGCCTTTTACGCTGGAGTGGGTTTTTCATTTTTCTTCGTACTTCCGTTTGCGTTGAATTTTTTGGTCTCCTATGGCGTCAATGCCGGCTTCATTCCCCAGATCTCCATTGCGCAGTATGTCGGATTTGCCCTGTGGTTCTTAATGGTGTTCGGGCTGATATTTGAAGTGCCGCTTGCGATCACTCTCATGGCGAAGCTTGGATGGGTCGATGCGCCTTTTCTCAGGCGATATCGCAAGTGGGCCCTGCTGGGGTCGTTCATCTTTGCCGCAATTCTTACCCCAACGCCCGATCCCTTCAACCAATGTCTCATGGCTCTTCCGATGTATCTATTTTACGAAGTCGGCATTTTGAGCGCAGGGTTTTTCAACAAAAAGAAGCCGGTGCCGGAGGGAGCAGCTGTGCCGGCCGTGGCCACCGCAGCGGCAGGAAACGGCAAGGTGCCGTCGATGGGACTCCCTAACGTGGGAGAGGGCGATTACGTCGGCGTGCCAACAGATCGCCGGCGATGACAAGAATGCGCAGATCGGGCGTCACGTTTTACAGAAAGAAGATACATGGCTCGTGAACTGAACGTCATTCAGCCTCCCAGCTCCGGCGGCAGCGATGCCTGCGTATACATGTGGGCCTGCGCGATCTGCGATGAGAACGAAACCTGTCAGAAGGATAAGGAAGGGCACAGCCGCTGGTTGGTAGCCAAACGGATGGAGCGAATCGAATACAAAGTGCTCATCATGAGCAACAAGGGTGGAGTCGGAAAGAGTACCTGTACGACGAACCTCGCCGTGAGTCTTGCGCTCAAAGGGTGGCATGTCGGCATTTGCGATATGGACATCCATGGTCCGAACATTCCAAAGATGGTGGGGGCTGAAGGACAGAAGCTCAAGATCAGCAGTTCAGGCGGGATTATCCCGTTTCAGGCCTATAACCTCAAGATTGCCTCGATGTCCTTCTTGTTGCAGAATTCGGACGATCCGATCATCTGGCGCGATGCATACAAGTATGAGTTCATCAACCAACTCTTGGGCGGTGTCGAATGGCAGGATCTCAATTTTTTGTTTGTAGACTTACCTCCCGGAACCGGCAACGAATCGGTTACGACCATTGACCTGCTCGGCAATGTCAGCGGCGCGGTGATCGTTACGACGCCGCAGGAAGTGGCCTTGTTGGATTCCCGCAAGTCGGTCACTTTCTGCAAAGACAGCGAAGTCCCGATCATTGGGATTGTCGAAAACATGAGCGGGTTGGAGTGCCCCCACTGTCACAACCACATCGAGGTGTTCCGGAAAGGCGGCGGGGAAGCTTCCGCGATTGATATGGGCGTGCCCTTCCTCGGGCGCATTCCACTCGATCCCGATGTTGTGATCCAGTCCGATGCCGGTGAGCCATTTGCGATGTTCAATTCCGACACGCCCACGGCCGAGTGCTATCACGAGATTGCCAACAAGGTCGAAGCGTTCTGCAAGAAGAGCGGGTCGCTCGTGAAAATCGCGTCCAGGCAGGCACACTGATGAAGGAGAGACTGTGAAGGCCACAGACGCGACAGGAGGGCTCACGCAGCTGCAGGACGCGCAGCGGATCGTGTTGGAGGCCACACCGACGTTGGGCTTGGAGAAGATTTCTATCCTCGATGCCCTTGGCCGAGTCCTCGGCGAGGACATTGTGGCAGACCGGGATAATCCACCCTGGGACAACAGTGCGATGGATGGGTTTGCGGTGCGGTGGGACGATATCAAGCAGGAACATGCGATTCAGAAACCGGTGACGCTTACGGTAATCGAAGATGTGGCTGCCGGCAAGATGCCCTCAAAGTCCGTCGGCGCGGGGCAGGCGATTCGCATCATGACCGGGGCCCCGCTCCCGAAGGGGGCGGACACGGTCTTGAAAGTCGAAGACACTGAGCATACACCGGAGTCAGTTCGCGTCTTCAAGCCGGAACAGCGAGGCGCCAACATTCGACCTCAAGGAGAAGACGCCAAGAGGGGCGAGTGCATTATCGGCAAGGGGACCCAGATTCGTCCGGGTGAAGCTGGGATGTTGGCGATCCTCGCCAAATCGTTCATCCTTGCCTATCAACGGCCCCGGGTGGCTATCCTTTCGACGGGCGATGAATTGGCGGATTTGGACGAGCGGTTCAGCGAAGAAAAAATCATCAACTCCAATAGCTATGGGATGGCGGCAGCGGTTCAAGAGGCGGGTGGCATTCCCATGTTGCTGGGGATTGCGAGGGATACGCCTGCAGCGCTGAAGGAAAAGATTTCGCACGGACTGACGGCAGAAATTCTGGTGCTGTCTGGTGGCGTGTCAATGGGCGATTACGATTTCACGAAAGCGGTCTTCCACGAACTGGGCGGAGAAATGCACTTCTGGAAGCTGGCGATCAGGCCGGGTCAGCCGCTCGCGTTCGGCAAGATTCAGGGCAAGCTGGCCTTCGGCTTGCCGGGGAATCCTGTGTCCTCCATGGTGACGTTCGAACAGCTCGTGCGGCCTGCGATGCTCAAAATGAGCGGACATCGGAGTTATGGTCGGCCGGTCGTGGAGGCGATCTTCCAGGAGAGGTTTTCCAAACGGACGGACCGACGCCACTTTCTACGCGGTGTGCTCACTCGAGAAGACGGTGTTTTCAAGGTTCGAACGACCGGTGCGCAAGGGTCTGGAATGTTGACCTCCATGGTGAAGGCCAATTGTTTGATCGATATCCCCGTCGAAGTTGAACGAGTGAACCAGGGCGATCTGGTATCGGTTCAGCTGTTGAGCGGGGAAGCCTGGGCCAGCCATGCGGGGGCTGCCCACACCGGTCCTCACAGGCTTTCCTGTTGCTAATAGGGAAAGGATGTCAATAGTCATCAGTCACGAGTCAATGGCGAGAATCTTTTTTGAACGCCTTTGACCAATGACGATTGATTATTGATCAGTTATATCCATGGCCATACCTATTGTCTCGTTTGTCGGTCGGTCGAACAGCGGGAAAACCACGTTGATCGAGCGCGTGATTCCTGAGTTGGTCCGCGCCGGCTACAAGGTGGCGACGGTGAAGCATGCCGGACATGGGTTCGACCTCGATACGGAAGGGAAAGATAGCTGGCGTCACAGGCGAGCCGGCGCCAGCAACGTGGTGCTGCTCTCCAAGGGGAGTATGGCGATGTTTGCCGATGTGTCTGATCAGATGCATGTCGAAGACGTGCGGGATCGGTTTCTCGATCACAGCTATGACCTGATCATTGCCGAAGGATGGAAACACGAAGGGTATCCCTCGTTGCTGGTACTCTCGCGCTCCCAGGAGCCTGTCCGACATTGACTGTTCTACTGCGGCGAACGATTTGCGACCATCTGCGTCGTTCTCAGCCTGAAAAAATCCTCAACGTATTCCAGCGAATACGCCTCCGGTTTTTCCAGGCCTGCGGCCTCGCATCTGGTCGCATCTCCTTCGCCTCGTCACGAACGGCAATGTCCGACAGGCTCCTCAGCATCCTACTAAGTCGCTAATCATTCATGTCCACACCTGTCCTGCACGTCCAACATCTGGTGAAACAGTTTGGCGAGTTCGTCGCTGTCAGCGATATTTCGTTCGACATCAGACCGGGAGAAATTCTTGGATTGCTGGGCCCGAATGGGGCGGGGAAAACCACCACGATTCAGATGTTGCTCGGGGTGGTAACTCCGACCGCCGGCTCCATTCAAATGTTCGGGCTAGATCTGGCAGGTAACCGTGAGATCATTCTGCAACAAGTGAACTTTTCTTCGACCTATGTCTCACTGCCTCAGGCGCTCACGGTCGAGGAGAACCTCTGGGTGATTGCGCGGCTGTATGGTCTGTCTCAAATCCAAGAACGGGTCGATGACATCGTGAAGCGGCTTGAGATGGGCGAGTTTCGTCATAAAGTGACGCGCAAACTCTCTTCCGGCCAAAGCACTCGTCTTGGGCTGGCCAAGGCGTTTTTGACAGAACCGAAGATTCTGTTTCTGGATGAACCGACTGCGAGTCTGGATCCTGATATTGCACAAAAGATTCGGAGCTTCCTCAAGGAGGAGCGACGATCGTCCGGGCTCAGCGTGCTCTATACGTCGCATAATATGCACGAGATGGAAGAGATGTCGGATCGGATCATCTTCCTCCAGCGGGGAAGGATCGTGGCGGAGGGGACGGCGCAGGAGATTGTGGCGCGGTTTGGGCAGGCGGATTTGGAAGAAGTATTCGTGAAGTTGGCGCGGGAGAAGTAGGAGGGAGGCGCTGGGAAGGTTCCCTAGCTCCCGGAGCGCGCATGATCGGAATGTGCTTGCTCGACGGCCGCAGTGGGAACCATACCCAGCGCCTCCTTGAATGGTTGTTTGCTTAACCGAAGAGAGGGAAGAGAAGCGAAAAATGAAGGTGCATCGAATCTATGCGTTGGTGGCGAGGCATCTGTACCTGTACCGGCGCAGCTTGCCCCGTATGATGGAAATCTTCTATTGGCCCTTTCTGGACCTCGTCATCTGGGGATTCATTACAGTCTACCTCATGAAATTTCAGGGACAGATCCCAGGGGCCGTGACGTTCTTTTTGGGGGCGTTGATTCTGTGGGATGTGCTGTTCCGATCTCAGCAGGGGATTACGATTTCGTTCCTGGAGGAGATTTGGGCGAGAAATCTCATGAACCTGTTCGCCAGTCCGCTCAAGCCGAGTGAGTTTCTCGCCGCCACGATGGTCATGAGCGTCTTCAAAGTATTGGCTGTTTCTGTGGTCATGGTCGTCTGCGCAGGCCTGTTCTACTCCTACAACATCTTCGTGATCGGGATGTGGCTGGTTCCGTTCGTCTTGAATCTTGTGATGACGGGATGGATTATCGGGGTACTGACCACTGCCCTCATCATGCGATTTGGCCAGGAAGCCGAAGTCCTGGCTTGGAGTATGGTGTTCCTGTTCCAGCCCATCTCCTGTGTGTTTTATCCTATGGAGGTACTCCCCGGGTGGCTGCAGGTCATTGCCTGGATGAACCCGGCTGCTCATGTATTTGAAGGGATGCGTGCCGTGCTCAACGACGCTGGCGAGCCGATGGCCCATCTCGGGTGGGCGACCGGTCTAAACCTCTTGTTTCTTGGTATGGTAATTGCCGCCTTTCATTGGACGTTCGAGCTTTGCAGGGAAAGGGGACTGCTGGTGCGCATTGGGGAGTAAGTCGAGACCCGGCCTAGCAGCGCGTGGAAAAAGGTTTTGATACGCCAGAACTTCGATGGTCCGCGCGCATAATCACAACAGGAAAACACTTTCGCAGGGTGCTTAAAATGTTCGTCCAGCAAGGCCGCAGCGAGTGAAGGGCCGAGGCGTACCCTCTGGGGTACGTGGAGGGTCTGAACGCTGCGAGAACGCTGCTGGCGGACTTTTTCAGCATCCTGCCAGGACTCGGATTGCCATTTTCAAGAAGGCTGTGATAGCCTATGACTACCTTATCGCAGGGGCCTGGCGGTGAGGTGGAGCGAAACATGCAGGTCTGCAGCATCGATGTTGCCTTGCCCGAGAATCTCGTCGGAAGTCAGACCTAAGTCGCCGCATCTTTCGCGTCTTCGGCCCGCTCCTTCCTCCGTCCCTCGTGTACAAGACAATATCATCATACTCATAAGGAGGAACCCCAGATGGGTTCAAAGATTTATGTCGGTGGATTGCCTTACTCGGCGACCGAGCAGGAGTTGAGTGAACTGTTCGGGAAACATGGCGCCGTGGCCTCCGCGCGGATCATTACGGATAAGTTCACGGGACAGTCACGTGGCTTCGGCTTCGTGGAGATGTCTTCGGACGCGGAAGCGCAGGCGGCCATTACCGCTCTCAACGGTGCGGAAATGGGTGGCCGAACCTTAACTGTGAATGAAGCGCGTCCCCAGGAGCCTCGCACCGGCGGTGGGGGCGGTGGATTTGGTGGGGGCGGGGGTCGTAGTGGTGGCGGCGGGAAGCGCGATCGCTGGTAATCCTTATTCGTGAATGTGAACGGGGCTGTTATCGTCAAGATGGCAGCCCCGCTTTGCTTGTTACCGCGGGACGAGAGATGGTCTCCCAGTCTAGCCTGAGGGTGTGGGGACCGTCAGCTAATCAACCCACCCATCACCGACTTTTGGAACTCCAGACGGGCCCTCAGTCAGGCTCTCGATCGAAGGCAGAGGCGCGCCAAGAGTCTGTCGCACGAGTGCGACCAGAGCTTGCTGGTCAAAGGGTTTGGAAAGAAATGGGAGATTTCCCAGGCGTATGCCGTACCCTGCCAAATCCTTGTCGATATTGCCGGACATGAGGACCACTCGCAGGTTTTTTCTCATACGGAGCGCGCGGAGGGCCAGCTCGTGGCCGTGTACGTGGGGGAATTGATTGGAGCTAGAGGCCAATTGAAAGCCTGGAGGGGGGAGGATAAGGTCTGTGAGCAGCAGATCGATGGGCCCTTCGTGCTGAGTACAGATTTTGAGTGCCTCTGAACTGCCGTCGGCTTCGAGGACCAAAAAGCCCGCCTGCTGAAGTATTGTCTTGCACAACTTCGTGATGCTCGGCTCGTCATCGACCACAAGGATGGTCGGGGAAGCGGATCGAGGCACGCTGTCCTGCTGTCCTGACATAATGTGGATACCTTGCAGAGACCATAATACCATACCGGGCAGAGTCCATGGTGTCTATATTATGGGTACTGTAGCCATGGTAAGGGAATGAGAGGAAAGGCAGTGCGAGATTCGAACTGTTACTCGTGAGCCGATCGGGCCTTGAGAGCATCCAGCCGTTTCTTTTCCAGGCTCACATGGAGTGATTTCTCCTGGGTGACGGTGACGGCCCCTGGCGTCTGGCCCTTCGCCTTCTTGACCCACTTGCGTCTCGTGTAGATGACGTCGCCTTTTCCACTTTTCTTCAAGTCGCTATAGAGCAGCGCCAGCGTGGCTGCGTCTCGTATCGTTTCGGGCGGCGGGTCGTTTCCTTTTTCCAAGCGCACCACAACGTGTGAGCCAGGCGTGCCACGGGCATGCAGCCAGAGGTCGGCGCTCTTGGCGAAACCGAACGTCAGCTCGTCGTTCTCGCGCGCATTTCTCCCGACATAAATCGCCATACCGTCTGATGAGGTGAATCGACGGAACGGACCTTGACGTTGTTCCCGACGGCTCTTTACCCCGCCTGTCCGAGAGAGGGTTCGTCGGCGCACTGTGAGAGGGGGTTTATCGGGCGGTTGCCAGGTTCCCTGTTCAAGAGCAGTCATTTCTTGGCGCAGAGTCTCCAATTCCTTCTGTCCTTCCTCAATGCGTGGATGCAGCTCTCGCTCTGCAGCCAGGTGCTTTCGATACTTTCGGAAGTAGTCATCCATATTGCCCTGGGGAGTTTTGGCCTGGTCCAGCGGGATCGTCAGACTGGGAAGCTCCTCATCGAAATAATCCACCAGGGTT
>VBOM01000035.1 GCA_005877535.1 Nitrospirota bacterium
GATGTTACGTGAAGACACACAGAATCGACTTATCGGATGGTGCCGTCAGGCCCTCAGGTTTGTGTTACCAGTCGAATGCATCGCCTGTGGCCATTCACTCAGCACAGACCCGGTGCCCTTCTTCTGTAGCGCGTGCTGGCAAACCATCCGTCCGCTCCAGCACCCGGTTTGCGCCCGCTGCGACCAGCCGTTTGTCTCGCCAGCGGCCACGACCTATACACCGAACCATCAATGCCAACCGTGTCAAGAGCAGCCGCCGGATTTTCAACGAGCCTGGACCCTCTTCCCCTACCTTCCGCCACTCCGGGAAGCCATCTGCTCGTTCAAGTATCGAGGCAAACATACATTCGCACAGCCACTCGCTCGACTTATGATCAGCGTCCTGCCAAGCGGAATCGATGTTGACGTAATTATCCCTGTGCCTTTACACTCGACACGTTTACGCGCGCGTGAATTTAATCAATCGTTGCTGCTAGCCGATCAGCTCAGCCGTCATCTGGCCCGCCCTGTTTCAGCCACAAACCTCGTCAGAATCGCCGCCACCGATCCCCAAACCACATTAACGCGACAGGCACGGTTACGAAATCTACGGAAAGCGTTTGAAATCCGTAGGCCACAGGAGCTCGTGGGAAAACGCATCCTCCTCGTGGATGATGTTTTCACCACCGGAACGACCCTGAACGAATGTGCGAAGGCCCTACGGAAAACCGGCGCCGGGCCCATCTTTGCGCTGACGCTGGCCAGGACTGTCGATACTGGCCTGGTGCCGGATCGTTTTTTTGCCGAACAGGCTGCACAGTCCCTGACAACCATAGCTGGATGCTGAAAAAGTCCGCCTGTCTGTCTTTTTCATTTTGCCTGTTCAATCTTTCTGGTTTGTTTGGTTACATTGACTAACCAGATGAACCAGAGAGATCAGGTTTGCCCTACAACTGGGACGATCGAAATTCTGGCGTACCAGGTAGTTTTTCTGCAGCCTGATAGGAATGATAGGAATATGATCGATGCCGTTATACGAATATCGCTGCCTCGACTGTAAGAAACGCAGCACAGTCCTTGTATTGAGCCTGGCCAATCAGGCACCGACAGCCTGCTCCCATTGCACGAGCACCCGGGTTGAACGAATCCTGTCTCGATTTGCCTCGCCGAAATCCGAAGAGGCTCGCCTTGAAGCCTTGGTGAACTCCAGCAATCTGGCCGGGCTCGATGAAAACGATCCCCAGAGCATGGCTCGGTTCATGAAAACAACAATGGGCGAGGAGATGGGTGAGGACCTCGGTGACGATCTCTCAGAGGCGATGGAGTCAGACGAGACCGGCTCCATAGAATCGGATAACACTGACGGGCTATGACAGGCATTGTCATGTATTTTCACTTGACAGATCGTTCCTGTTTCCCTATCCTGCCATCAGTGTCCGAAGCCTCGTGAGGCATATGGATCCCTATCGAACCAGGTTCTTCAATGGCCAAAGAGCCCAAGAGCGAGCTGATGACAGCGGAGGAGACATGCCGCTATCTCAAGATCACCCAGCGCACGCTCTATCGTTACCTGCGGAGTCGGCAGATTCCCGCCTTCAAACTTGGAAAAGAATGGCGCTTCGTACGTTCGGATCTGGAACAGTGGATTCGCGATCGCACCAGAGCCGCACTGGCATCGTAAAGGACAGGGTCCATTGATGTTCGCCGGTGAATACCTGTGCAAAGTGGATGAGAAGGGGCGGTTTATCGTCCCCTCGCCAATCCGTGAGCAGGTCGAGTCGGAGGGACAGGCCGTCGTCTTCCTCAAAGGCCCCGAGGACTCGACGCTCATCTACTCCATGAAAGAGTGGGAAAAGGTCCTCGAACGGACAAAAACCACGCTCGATGAAGACCAGAGTCGACTGTTCATGCACTTCGTCGTTTCAGAAGCCGGTACCTCAGAAATCGACAAAGCCGGACGCATCCTGATTCCGAGTCGGCTCAGAAAAATTATTCCGTTGGATGAGGACCAGGAAATCATTCTGGTCGGCTTATATCATCGCATGGAGATCTGGAATCCGAGCACATGGCGTCGTTATATTGCCCAATCTGAGGAGCGCTACGAACAGAACATGTCCAAGATCCTCAATCTCCTGTAGGCTGACGTGCATGCCTACGTTTAGGCGCCCGCCCCGGCTTCCCACCTCTCTACGGGCCGTTCGCATCAGTTCCTATCGGAACCCTGACAAGAAGGTCACGGTGCCACGTATCGTCCCGAGAACGGCTCCGAGTTCCCGCATGCCTGTATCCCCATTACTGCACCCACCGACCGAGCGTCATGCAGTGTCCTTGACGCTCCCTGTGCCTCCCAGCGTGAACCATCAATATGCCACAGTGAACGGCCGACGATTGATCTCTTCGGCTGGTCGTGCATACAAAGCCCAAGTGGGACAACTCGTGTGGGTGAAATTGGCGCAGTCCGCGCACCGGGCTGCCCTACTTGCACGACTCCAGTCGGAGTGGCTCGCCCTGTCCATCCGATTCTATTTTACCTCGGCCCTCCGACGAGACGTCGATGGCGGGCTCAAGATCGCGCAAGATGCCCTCTGTGAGGGACTCGGCATCAACGACAACCGCATCGTCGAAACTCACCTCTACAAACACATCGATAAGGACAACCCTCGCATCGAAGTGCGGTTGACGCCTGCGTCCAGTTCCTAGCAGGATGCTGAAAAAGTCCGCCAGCGGCGTTCTCGCATTGC
Source organism: Nitrospirota bacterium (assembly GCA_005877535.1). GTDB lineage: Bacteria > Nitrospirota > Nitrospiria > Nitrospirales > Nitrospiraceae > Palsa-1315. Next base: position 2,721 of record VBOM01000035.1, read on the forward strand.
TCAGAGGCTCAAGTGACCAAATCGTACGCCTTGCCTCTTCGCTCGCTGCGGCCTTGCTGAACGGCCTTTTTGAGCATCCTGCGGAAATATTCTGCTGTTGTGCCACACGTGCGGAACATCGAAGTTCTGCATTGCTAGAATCGTTTTCCTCAGGATGCTAAGCCCCCAAGTAAGACAGTACTCATCAGATCTCCGCTCAAAAATCCGCGCCTATTCGTACCGGAGCGCTTCAATAGGATTGAGACGAGCGGCCTTGTTGGCAGGGTACAATCCGAAGAACAGGCCGACCATGAGTGAGAAGAAGAACGCAATCACGATGACGTTGCCGGAGATGATGGTCGGCCAGCCAGCAATCAGCGTCATCAACTTCGCCCCGGCAACCCCTAGTACGATACCCAACGCACCTCCCACCAGACTCAACGTCATGGCCTCGATCAGGAACTGCATCACGATGTGGTGGCGTTTAGCTCCCACCGCCATGCGGACCCCGATCTCTCTCGTCCGTTCCGTCACGGACACGAGCAAGATATTCATGATGCCGATCCCACCGACTACCAGGGACACGGAGGCAATGGCAAACAACATCATCGTCAAGGTCTCACTGGTGCCTTCTTGGACCTTCCCGATATCGACCTGGGTCCGGATCGTAAAATCATCGTCCTGCTCCGCCTGAAGCCGATGCCGAGCCCGCAACACCTCTCGAATCTGTTCGGCAGCCATCGGCAAATCCTCGACCTGATCGGTCGAGCCGAACATCGCCCCGACGGACCCGATAAATGAGGTCCCGAACACCTTCCGTTCCGCCGTACTGAAGGGGATGAAAATCACATCGTCTTGGTCGGACCCTTGCGCAGACTGGCCTTTCGGCGCAAGGACTCCAATGACACGGAACGGTACGTTCTTAATGCGAATCACCGCCCCCACCGGCTCTTCGCCTGGCTCAAATAGATTCCCCACGATCGTTTGTCCGATGAGCGCGACTCGGGCGGCGCTATCCAAGTCCGTCTGGGTCAAGGGACCTCCACTCGTAAAGGACCAGTCGCGAATGGTGAGGTAACTCGGCGAGATCCCGTTAATCGGTCCGTTCCAATTTCGATTCCCATAGACGATTTGCATGACATCACGTCTGGCCCATCCGGTATCGGCCAATAATGGGATGCGCTTTTTCAGGTCCAAGGCGTCCGATACGGTGAGCGTCATGGCGCTCCCCTGACTCCCTCGTACGCCGCTCGCAGAAGTTACCCCGGGAAAGATGATGATGACGTTCGTGCCCATTGTTGCGATCTGCGCTTGGACGGCCCGCTTGGCCCCCTCGCCGATGCTCACCATCGCAATGACCGCCGCCACGCCGATGACAATCCCGAGCATCGTGAGACCGGCGCGCAGCCGATTTCGAGCCAAGATCCGCAGCGCGGTCAGAATCGTAAGCCACACAAACGCCGACATCTAGCCCTCACTAGTCATGACGGTTCGTCGCGAAATCGCTGAGCCGCGTCGCGAGACCAGCGCGCGGAGCCGTGAGGACCCGATGCGTACTCGTGCAGTACGGTGAGGGTCCGAGGGGCGAGCCCGCTGGCCGAAGGCTCGTCGTAGCAGCGGATCGGCGTTTGTAGCAGAAGCGATCATGCATAGTGCGGGCTAAGCCTCAACTGGGCTGGACGTTGGCCGCACTTGGGTCACGCGGTTGCTTAACACTTGCCCGTCTGCAACCCCACCCGCTCTAAGGCCGCTGCAGCCTGCGCCCGTTGCTCTTTGAGCGAGAGCCCTCGATAGAACAGCGGGAGCTGCGCATTTTCGAGCGCGCTGGTTCTGGGAATTAGATTGAAGCTCTGAAAGACGAAGCCGATCTGCTGATTGCGGATCCCGGCCAACTGATCGGGATTCAGGTTGCCCACCTCTATCCCGTTCAATCGATAGCCCCCCTTCGTCGGTTGGTCGAGACAGCCCAGAATATTCATCAAGGTGGACTTGCCGGAACCGGAAGACCCCATGATGGCGACGAACTCACCCTGTTCAATCGTGAGGCTCAGCCCGCGCAAGGCATGGACTTCCACGTCGCCAACCCGATAGATTTTCCATACATCTTCGCATTCGATCAGTGAGCCCATAGGTTTCCCTCGGTCCAACCTATTTTTTTCTTCACCATCTCATAAAAGCTGGGCAGGATCTGGGTGCTTCCTCCTGCGCGCTGCGCGAGCACAGAAAGCTCCTACACCCTGCCCACACTCCCCCTACATTCCTCGATTGCGCGAGGAACCCCTCTGTCCGCCGCTCCCAAATCCTGGAGGCAGATCGCTTGCACTTCGGTCGCCTTTGGGTCGCTCGATCCCTACGACCACCAGTGCGCCTTCAGACAAGCCCTCCGACACGATCTCCGTTGCCAACCCATCAGAAATACCCGTTTGGACCTGCATAGATTCCAGTTCACCCAACGGTCCCTGCTTCCAAATGGTTCGACTAAGCGCCGTGGCGCCCCTGCCGGCTCCTGCCATCTGCTCTGCTCCCTTCTCTTTGGTCGGCTTACCACCGAGTATGGAGCGATCGGCCTGGCCCGCGGTCGGCGGGGTGAATCGCAACGCGGCATTCGGTACTTTGAGCACTGTGTCTCTTTGTGCGACAACGATGGACACGTTCGCGGTCATCCCCGGCTTCAGGCGGAGATCCTGATTATCGACGTTGACAACGACGTTATAGGTCACCACATTTTGCACATTGATCGGTGCAAGACGGACCTGACGGATCGTGCCGGCAAATTGATAACCTGGGTACGCATCGACTGTGAAAGTTGCTTCCTTTCCTTCGGCGATCCCCCCGATATCTGACTCACTGACGTTGGTATCGACTTGCATCTTCGTCAGATCGAGCGCGATCATGAAGAGGTTCGGTGTGGCGAAACTGGCCGCGATCGTTTGACCGACCTCCACATTTCTGGCGACCACGATCCCGTTCACCGGCGAGCGAATGACGGTGTACTTCAAGTCCAGCTCTGCGGCATTCAGCGCCGCCTCAGCCTGTTTGACTTGCGCCCCCGCCACGTTCACCTGCGCCTCAGCCGCCTGGGAATTCGTCGCTGCGACGTCGACGTCGTTCTGAGAGACAAACTGCTGCGCCACCAGCGATTTCACCCGGTCCAGTTCACGCTTGCGCTGAGCCAGATCGGTTCTGGCTCTTGCAACATTCGCTTTCGACATATCAAGATTGCTGGCTGCTTGATCGCGGCGGGCTTTGAAAGGTTCCGGATCAATCACGGCCACGATATCGCCGGCCTTGACCACCGAGTTGAAATCGGCATGCAGGCTTTTGATCATGCCGGACACCTGTGTCCCAACCTGAACCGCATCGACTTGTTCTCCATTTCCCTCGCCAACTTGGAGTGCATTGTATCAACAAGGTTGAAGGGAATCACCTGGCTGACACGGCATCTCTCGGCTCTAGCAGACTGCGGAAAAACCTTCTCGGCATCGCAGAACTCAAATGGCCAGCAGAGCTTGGACAAGAGGAACCCACCCCTGCGGGATGCTCAAAATGTCCAGACTTCTCACCCGCCCAACCCCGGCGGCTACTTTACCCGCCCGCCCTGAGTCTGCCAAGACAGCCCCTTCGCCCAGGGACGCGCCGTTCCGCTGGCAAGGCCGCAGCGAGGGAAGAGGTGAGGCGTACGTTTCGGTACGTTGAGCCTCTGAGCGCAGCGAGAACGAAGCTGGCGGACTTTTTCAGCATCCTGCTAGAAAGACGAACAGGCTGTCCGCCACTCGGCGGACAGCCTGTCAGGCCTGCCGGACTATGGCTCCGATTAGGGACTTACGCTGATGCGCTCCTTTATCATATCAAAGGTCTCCTTGGGCACCACGTTCTTGGCCACCAACTCGCCCTTCACCCGGTACGGACGATTCGTCACAATGCGGTCCGCCACATCTTTGGAGAGGCCAAGCACCAGCACCATATCACCGGCAGACGCCTTATTAACGTTCATGGAGGAAGACAGGGGCTGAGGAGCCTTCATCGCCGGGGGAAGAGGCGCCCCTGCAGGAGCGGGACTCAAGGACGGCGCGGAAGGTGCCGGGGCCCCTGTCACCGAACGTGATTGATCTTTTAACTCTTTTTGATAACGAGCAACCAGGGACTTGAGCGTTTCGTTATGCTGCTTCACATCCTCGTATTCATGACGCACAGCCCGATTCTGGAAGGAGAGCTGCTTCACACGGTCTTCGAGTTCCTTCGTCCGACCCTCGACACTGCCGCGTTCCTTGTCGCGGCCATGTTGAATGCGCTCAAGCTCGTCGTGGGCAAGCTGGGCTTCGTTCCCATATTTCACATTGAGGTCCTTGAGCGTCCTCACCTGTTGTTCCAAAGCATTCTTTTGCGAGCGGGCCAGAGCCAACTCGGACTTGGCCGAATCGATATCAACCATTGCCTCTTCATATTTCGTTTGACTGACACAGCCGACCATTGCAACTGCGCCGATCATCACGACCGACGCGATCCACCCTGATTTCATGCGAACCTCCCATCCCACTGAGCGTGGTTTCTGCAACAGATGTCGGCCACCGCTCTTCATCCAGCAGGTCTGTCGGTATGAGAGAGTAGTCCGACACCTATACGTATAATGTTGGGTGTATGCCATGCCTTTCATTTTGTCAACAGATTTGCGGTCCTCCCCCCTACCGGTCATCGTGAGAGTCTGTTGCGATTCGTCTACCTGCTTGACGGACTGCCGCCACTTTGTGAATATGCCCGAGACTCGCCGCCTAGCCCGCATTATTCATGACGGTTCGTCGCGAAATCGCGCAGTCGCCAAGCGAGACAGGCGCGCGGAGCCGCGAGGGAGGAAGGCATACTTGAAACAGTATGTTGACCGACTGAACGGCGAGCCCGCCTGCCTGGACGCCGTGCCAATCGCGTCCAGGTGCGTCGTCACCGCGCTTGCGAGATCGAGCGCCCTCTACATGATCGTGGCGCGAAGAAAGATTTCTACAATGGATTCTGACTTCCATTCCCGCCATTGCAGCAGAAGCGTTCATGAATGATGCGGGCTAAACGCAACCTATCTCAGAAAGATATCGCATGAACGAATGGGGTCCCGGTCTCGCCACGATCTTGGGTATTGTGGAGGGACTGACAGAGTTTCTACCCGTCTCGTCGACCGGCCATTTAATTCTCGTCGGCCACGTCCTAGGGTTCGAGGGGGACCTCGCTGCCAGCGCCGAGATTTCGATCCAACTTGGCGCCATCCTGGCCGTTATCGCCTATGAACGACACAAGCTCGTGTCCATGATCATACAAGCCTGCAGGGAGCAGCAGGACGCCTCCGCCATGATGCGAACGCGTGCGACGGCCGCATGGTCGACAGTCCTGCGAGTCTCCTGGGCGACTCACCGGAATCTCTGGTTTCTCAGCGGTCTCGGGCTCGCCTTCTTACCGGCCGCCGCGATCGGATTCCTTACCCATAGCTGGATCAAAAGCCATCTCTTTACGCCTCAAACTGTGGCTGCCTCCTCCATCGTCGGAGGCCTGATTATTCTCGCCGTCGAAGCGCGTCGTAGCCAAGCACAGATCTACCAACTCGAACAGGTGAGCCTGATATCGGCGTTCTGGATCGGCGTGGCCCAGTGCGCCTCATTACTCCCCGGCATGTCCAGATCAGGCTCCACGATCATCGGAGGGCTCTTGGTAGGATTGGAGCGGAAAGTCGCGACGGAATACTCGTTCTTTCTCGCCCTTCCAACCCTCATCGTAGCGACCTGCTATCAAATATGGAAAGCACGTGACGTCTTCCGACAAGCCGACTATCTGGCACTCGGGATCGGGATGCTCGTATCGTTCGTCGTCGCCTGGCTTGTGATCGCAGCCTTTCTCTCGTTTGTGAAGCGACATACGCTCCGACCGTTTGCCTACTACCGCATCCTCATGGGCATCGCGGTCTTCTATATCTTTGGCTTTTAGCAGGATGTTGAAAAAGTCCGCCAGCTTCGTTCTCGCTGCGCTCAGAGGCTCAACGTACCGAAACGTACGCCTCACCTCTTCCCTCGCTGCGGC
>VBOM01000036.1 GCA_005877535.1 Nitrospirota bacterium
AGTAATACCGTTGTTGACGCAGCTGTGGGACACATCCTGCCCAAAGGCGCGATGGAAGCCATGCATGCGCTGGGCGGCAGCCTGGATGCCGCTGGTATCGACCGCGGAAAGATGCAGGCTGACGAGTCGGTGCTAAAGGATCTCATGGGCTCGACGCTCAGTGGCATGATGACCGAGATCGTGGAAGAAAAACCGAAAGTGAGTGCAGCCACCCAGGCTTATTTGGACCGAATGACTCAGAATTACTTCGTCTGCGACGGCTGTGGCTATATCGGGAAGGGCGAGACGCCCGTGAAGTGCCCAGTCTGTGCTGCTGGAGGCGATCGCTTCAAACTGGTCGACAAGAAGCTTTTTGAGGCAGCGGCGCACGCCGAAGGGGTTCTCGAAACAGATTTGGCCTACGATGACGTTCCCATGCAATGGACGAAAGATGCCAAAGAAGGAATTCGTGCAGTCCCGGCCGGCTTCCAACGTCGACGCGCCAAGGCCAAAATCGAAAAGACCGCCCGCAAACTCGGCATGACCACGATTACCCTGGAGTATGCCGCACCCATGATTCAGGAAGCGGCCTCAGAAGACTACACTCCCATCTTCGCGAATAAGGGAACCGGCGCCTCGACTGAAGCACAGGCTACCGTGGCTGCTGCAACGAACGGCACCAATGACGCGACCGCCTCCCACGAGAACGGCCACGCAGCGGAACCTGCCCCTGCCTCTCCCTATACCTGGACGCAGGAAGCTCAGTTACGGCTCGATCGGGCTCCTGAGGGGTTCATGCGGGACTGTACGCGTGCCCTCATCGAAAAACATGCCGATAAGATCGGTGTCATGGTCATCACGGCTGAAGTGGCTCATGAGGGCATCGAACAAGCCAAGGACTATATGGCGGAAGCCATGAAGACCGGCAACCTGAAGGATATGATCGCGAACCTGACCGGCAAAGCTGCTTCCTAATTTTCAATTTTGAATAGTGAATTTTGAATGGCTGCGAAGAAAGTGGGACCTGTGTCATAGTCGGACCAATTCAACATTCATCATTCAACATTTAACATTCGACATCTAAACAATGGGTAAATCACTGCCGGTTTTGAATATCCCTTCCATTGCGGGCGCGTTCGGCTCCATCCAGCACCAGGTATCGCAGTTCTTTACTCCGCCGCCAACGGATCCTGCGCCGCAGGATGGCCGGACCGTCGACGACTTCAAGCCCTATCTCATCGCGCTGAACCTCACAAAGCGCTGCAATCTCAAATGCGACCATTGCTATCTCGACGCGACGACGAAATCCGCCGGCGGGGACGACGAACTCTCGACCGAAGAATGCTACAAACTGATCGATCAGATTGCCCAGGTCAACAAGGGCTGCCTCCTCGTGATCACGGGTGGCGAACCTCTCGTTCGTCCTGACATCCTCGATATCGCGCGCCACGCCGTGAAGCTCGGTTTCATGGTGGTGTTTGGGACCAACGGCATGTTGATCAACGACCGGATGGCGAAGGACCTGGTCGAGATCGGTGTGATGGGCATGGGCATCAGTATCGATTCGCTCGATCCCAAAAAACACAATCGCTTCCGTGGCGTGCCCGGTGCGTGGGAAGCCGCACTCGTCGGTATCGAGGCTTGCAAGCGGAACGGGTTAGCCTTCCAAGTGCATTTCAGCGCACAGCCCATGAATTACCAGGAACTGCCCTCGGTGATCGATTGGGCGCACCAGCTTGGCGCCAAGGTACTCAATGTCTTCTTCATGGTCTGCACCGGCCGCGGCGAAGAGCTCACCGACATCACCCCGACCCAGTATGAAGAGGTGCTTGGCTACCTGGTCAACTGTCAGGATAATTACAAGGGCATGCTCGTCCGGGCCCGCTGTGCGCCGCATTTCAAACGGCTCGCGTACGAGAAAGATCCGAACTCCCCTATTACCAAAGCGACGGGGTATATGGGGGGCGGCTGCCTCGCCGGCACCAACTACGCGCGTGTGACACCGAATGGCGAGTTGACCCCATGCCCCTACATGCCGCTGTCTGCCGGGAATATCCGCGACACAAGCTTCGTCGATCTGTGGGAAAAGTCCGATGTCTTCAATTCCTTCCGCTATCCACAACTTAAAGGTAAATGCGGTGATTGCGAATATACGGATATCTGCGGCGGCTGCCGCGCACGCCCCTATGTGGATCACGGAGACTGGCTGGACGAAGATCAGTGGTGTCTCTACACCCCGAAGGGCGGCGAGAAGATCAAAGTCGCGTTTAATACGCCGGAAGAAAGCTACGTGACGTGGGATGAGGACTCAGAAACACGACTCAACCGGATTCCCTATTTCTTGCGCGCCATGGTGAAAAAAGGCGTTGAAAAGCACGCACGCGAGAATAACATCCCCCTGATTACCATTGGATTGATGGAAGAACTGCGCAAGAAACGATTCGGCAACGAAACGCCGGTCTTTAAGTTTTGACGTGAGGGGTAAGGCGTAAGGCGTGGTAAGAAGTACTTTCTCGGAGCGCGATCGAGACGCATCACACCTCACGTTTCACGCCTAACGGTTATCGGAATGGACGCGTTTCAAAGCCTCGTCATCGACCTTAACACACTGATCCCAATCATCAATCATTGGATCCACTTGGTGTCGGCAGTCATCTGGATCGGTGGACTCGCGTTCCTCGTCATGGCTGTGACCCCAGGGCTGAAGAAGGCGGTCTCGAAGGAGCAGGTCAAGCCGATCACCGACGCATTTTATCAACATTACAAGAAAGTCGCGGGCATTCTGCTCGTCGTCCTGCTGTTTACTGGCGGCATCAATTTCCACTATGTCAATCAGGTCATCACCTCGCAAACGGGAAGTGGGATCCAACACCATGCGAAATACCTGACGGTCTTCTTTATCAAGCTGTTTCTCGTCCTCTGTCTTCTCACACTTTTCCTCTACACGGTAATCTTCAAGTCCGATGACGCAGAAGAAGGTGAAGAAGAATCCTACGAAGCGATCCCCTTCCAACGAGCCGCCCTCTGGATCGGCTTCTTCATCCTCCTCTGTGCCGCCGCGATGAAAAATCTCCACCAATAGATCGCCCCCAGCTCTGGCTCTCCAGAGGTTTCGCCTAGCGCATTCCCCCCCCGTCCCTGTATCTCCAGGGATAAAGACGTACCGAATAAGATACGCCTCTATCGTAGAGCCTCATATTTCCCGCTCACTCACCAAACCAAATTTACTCAAAGACTTACAGCGTAGGTCTCGGAATATTTCCAGTGAGAAAACTCTGGTACAGGGGTTGCTCTGCTGCTGTAGTGCTCTCATCACTCGACATCAGGGATTCAAGGGCAATGAATACAAGCTGGAAGATTCTTGGCGAAGCGAAACACCGGTGGGTCCCCACCCATGAGGTTAAAGCCTCTCACGCAGGTGGGACTACCTCTGGATTGTGCCCATCCGGAGCTCTCCCACCGCCATGCGCTTCCGCCATCGGGGGCCGCGTCCTGCTTCAGCAGCGGCGCGGCCCTCCAATCTGACAGGAGCCAGCTAAGACATGAGATCAGACCGTAGTCCGGAGGACCGCTTCAATTCAGAGCAACCTGGAGAGGTATACAATGTCGCTGACCGACCAAGCCAGTTTGAGTCATTCGACTAAGAATGAGCGCCGCGGGGCCGTTAGTCCCTATACCAGACCAATCGAGACCGGACGACAACAGCCTCGAACGGTCCGGCTCACGGTCAGTCTCCCCATTGATCTTGTCGATCGTCTGCGCGATGCGGTGTATTGGACTCCTGGTTTGACGCTCGCTTGGCTGATCGCGCACTCTCTATGGACTTCCCTGACAGAGATGGAATCCTTACGTCAGGGCCCCTACCCAAAACGAACGAGAGCGCTCCGCGCGGGGCGACCTCGATTGGTCGGTCAGACAATGAACGTGTCCCCTCATGCCAGGTTCACCGGTAATGGGACAGCCCGCCCGACTGAGGGGATCACTCAGGCCATCCTTGTCTCGCAATCGTCCATCAAGTGATGGCATGCGAGCGGATAGTTTTTCCGTTGGCCGAGACATGCCATCAAAATCTCTTGAGTTTCCGGCTCCAAGTCGCCCGGCCTTCTTATCTCATGAAGAGCCGCCGATGAATCTCCAAACTGTTCATCCGGAGGTCTTGAATTGTCGACAACGACCCGACATCCTCACTGTCCTACACGATCTCATTGAACATGATGCTTTGGTGTGACCGGAATCTCGACTTGACGCAATGCGCTGGGGCAGGTGAAGACCTGAGGTGGCCCCACTATAATCAGACGGACCTCACCTTGTGGCTCATTCATTAGATCGTAAGACACACCGCCGCAGGACAGTGCCCGCCGCCGTGGCAACCCCTGTACAAATCCTTTTCAGGGGTCAATCTTTTCTATGATCAAATGGGCAAAACCAG
>VBOM01000081.1 GCA_005877535.1 Nitrospirota bacterium
ACGAAGATCATGTGAGGAATATTTTCGATGATGGAGGCCAGAAGCGCTTGATTGTTTCTCGATTCTTCCGCGGCCCGTTTGCGTTCCGTAATGTCTCGATCTATGCAGCGGTATCCTCTGAATATGCCGGCACCATCAAACACGGGCACTCCCCCACATTCAAAGACGATGGGGCGGCCATCTTTATGCAGATAGACGGACTCAATGGAGCTAAACGATTGCCGAGCCGCCACGATGGTGCCAAACAGGCCTCCGTCGCGACGGGCCTCTTCCGCCGGCATCAAATCGAAGGGTGTTTTGCCAAGCACTTCCTCCGGTTGATATCCCAAGATGTGGCAAATGTTTGGGCTGCTATAGGTGAAAACCGCCTGCTCATCGATTTCCCATACCCAATCGCTCGTCGTTTCCAGCAAACCGCGAATCCACTCCTCACTTTTCTGAAAAGCCAGCTCCGTTTGGTTGATAGCTTGAGAGCGACCCGTGCGACGTGCCTGTTTCCCCGTTGGTTCTGTGCCCAAGGAAGAGAGCAATGGCCTTGTTGATGGCTGTGTGGTCCGTGAACGACGGGCGGCCGGGGACTTTGGTTGTCGCTTGGCCTTACGATCGGCTCGAATCGGCGACGGTTTCTTAGCCATGGCTGCGCCCTTCCTCGCTATCGATGACATGCACGTCGTGTGGAGAATCCGGCGATGGAAATGAAGGCAGGTTTGCAGAGCGAGCCGAGGTGAGTGTCGTGCCGATCGCCGTCAGCACATCTCGTCGAAGCCCTGACATGGTCATAATGAGGAGAAGGTCAGTCCTTGTGAGACTGCGGGACGAGAGAGAGTGTGCCGGCCTGTTTGGACCGATTGCGACCTTCCTGCTTGGCTTGATAGAGCGCTTGATCCGCCGCCTTGATCAAATCGGTGGGGGAAGTGTTCCGGCTGGGAATCGTACTGGCAAAGCCCGCGCTAATGGTGGCGCAGTCACCGTCGGGGTGCGTAATGCCGAGGGACTCAATTCGTTGCCGAAGCGATTCCGCCACCTGCGCCGCTCCGTCTGTACGGGTACCGGGAAGGACGACCACGAATTCGTCACCGCCGTACCGAGCCACGAGGTCTCCTGGTCTGTTGACTGCTACCGAGATAGCGGCGGCAACCTGCCGAAGGCATTCGTCGCCCGACGTATGGCCGAGGGAATCGTTGTAGGATTTGAAACGATCGATGTCGAGCATGATCAGAGAGAGCGGCGTCAATTCGCGGACGGCACGGCGCCATTCCTGGTCCAAGAAGTCGTCAAATTGCCGGCGGTTGGTAATGCCGGTGAGACCGTCAAGACAGGACAGGCGCAGCAGCATCTGGTTGGCTTCCTGGAGTTGACGCATGACCTCAAGGAGTTCCTGCTCACGGGTCCGCCGCCGTTCGATTTCGTGGACCAGCCGCAAGACCGACCGGACGCGAGTCAAGAGCTCGATCTTGTTGATGGGTTTCCCGAGGTAGTCGAGCGCGCCTGCGGCAAAGGCGAGTTGAAGATCGACGGGATCGGTCTTCACGGTAACCATCATGATTGGCGTGTCACGGAATCGTTCGACCGCTTTGATCTGGCGGCAGGCTTCGATGCCACTCATCTCCGGCATGATGATGTCCATAAGAATCAGGTCGACTCGAGAAGGGGCGCTGTGCTTCCCGTCATCAAGCCCGATCATACGGAATGCGGCAGCGGCCGAGTCGGCGACCAGGAGATCGTCGTAGCCGGCAGTCGAGAGGATCGACTGAAGTAAGAGGCGGTCGTCCGCCGAATCATCAACGATCAAGATGCCCATGCGCTGTGTATCCAGTGAGTACGAATAATACGCCTGCGAAATCGTAACAGCTAGTCTTGGTAAACTCCAGGATAAAGCTTTTTGACACAAGGCTGACAGATGCCGTGGCTGAATTCGGCCTCGGAATGTTCGCCGATATATTCCTCCAATTGTTGCCAGAATCCGCCGTCATTGCGGATCTTTTTACAGGATGCGCAGATGGGGATGAGTCCTCTGAGGACTTTGACATCCCGCAGCGCTTTCTGCAGCTCATCATTGCTTCGACGGAGTTCCCCTTCGCGCGCCTTGCGGCAGTCCATTTCCTTTTTCAGCGCCAGCGCGGAGGAGACCCGTGCCAGGAGCTCAATGCTGTTCACCGGTTTCGTGATGTAATCATTCGCTCCCGCAGCAAAAGCGGCTTGGAGATTAGAGAGATCGGTTTTGGCCGTGACCATGATGATGGGAATATCGTAAAGATGTGGACGGCTCTTGATCTGGCGACAGGCTTCGACTCCATCAAGCTCCGGCATGAGGACGTCCATCAGAATCAAGTCGATCTGGGTGGGCGGCTCCCTGCCGTCCATGTCGAGCATGGGGAACGCAGTCTTTGCCGAGTCTACGCTCAGGAGATCCGTATAGCCGGCCTTCCCAAGCATTGCGCGAAGAAGTACCTGTTGGTCTGGAGAGTCGTCGACAATAAGAATGCCCATGCCGATTCCTGTTAGATGCTCGCACATGGTATGCGAGCAATCATCTTTCAGTATAGCAGGTGCCGATTGAGCTACTTGAGTTTGGCGCGGACGAGGTCGCTGATCTGCTTGCCGTCTACTGGTTGGCCGACCACACGGACCATCACGGCCTTCATCACCGCACCCATCTCTTTCAGAGAGCTAGCGCCGGTTTCATGAATGACCGCGTCCACGACAGTGGAGAGCTGTTCAGGAGAGAGGGCTTGAGGAAGATAGGATTCGAGAATGGTAATTTCCCGCCGTTCTTTTGCAGCGAGTTCTGCTCGGTTACCTTTTTCAAATTGCTCGACCGATTCCCGCCGTTGCTTGATCATGGTCGTCATCACGCGGCTCATCTCTGCATCGTCGAGATCCTTCTTGATCTCCATTTCCTTGTTCATCACTGCGGCCTTGATCATGCGAATCACATCCATCCGCAGCTGGTCGCGGGCCTTCATGGCTAGCTTCAGATCTTCGGTCAGACGGTCATGTAGCGACATGGAACCTCAAGGAGTTCAGATTGTATGCTGGTGACAATACCGCGTCGTCAGGACCCAGTCAATGGCGTATCCCGTTTGTTGCCGGGCGATGATGCAGAGGGTGCAGTAGTGTTCCAGTGGTTGAGGGGAGTAAATTAGATGCGGTGGTGAGTCCTTGAGGCAACGGGGCTTAACGTGGGAGGGACTGCATGTTGATCTATCATGGAATCGTTAAGAAATGGCAACGAGTCACGGTCACGGGCCTGATAAGTCTGGTTGTGTTCTCGGTCGTCGGGGCCTGCGCCAGCGATGCACCGAAGGGCACTCCACCGCCGACCGCTGACCAAGTGCGTAGCCATGCAGATCGGGCGTTCGAGAAGCTCAAGCAAGAAGAACAAGAGAGCGCCCCTCAGCCGCCGATGACGCCTTAGCCTTAGTGGGCCCGCACCCTACCGATTCGATTTTGGTAGGGTCCAGACCACAAACTGGGCAACGGGTTTCAAGAGCGGCAATTCCCAGACGAGTTGTTGCCTACGAACGCTCTCCACTTCGCGCGCTTCATGGAAGGTGCCAAGGAGGCTGGACGAGACCAGCAGCCGCAAGACGCCTGAGAGAAAGAAGACAAACGGCAAATTGGATGCGGGCTGGAGGACGACTCCGGCCCACTCGATGCGGGCGGGAAGGCGATCTACCAACCAGCTCCCAAGCAAGGCTCCCACTGACCATCCAACGGCATTGACCGTGCTGTAGAGCGCGATGGCTTTCGCGCGGTCCTCCGGCCTGACCGAATCAAAGACATAGTTTTGCAGTCCCAATGCCAAGCCGGCCCAAATGACGCCGCCCAAAAAATTGACTACCAGGAGAAAGCCTAAATTCGTACTCACAAGGTACAGCATCGGCAAGATTGGCACAGTGAAGCCGGTAATGGACAACAAGGCTTTGTTTCCGAAGCGGTCTCCGAATTGGCCCCAGGCCTGCAGGGTGAGGAGTTGACCGAGGAGGCCAGCAGCCAGCCATCCTCCGTAGCCGAAGTAGGACTGATGAAGATCCTGCAACATGTACAAGACGAAAAATGGACCGGCGATCAATACGGACGCATGCATCAGACCTGAGAAAAGCAAGAAGCGACGGAAGTCCCTCGTCGCGCTCTGACGGAAGAAGCCCCGAAATCCTTGCTGAGCCTCCCGGTGGGCGGTCGGATGCACATCTTGAACGGAAGACAAGGCCCAGACCGAAAGAATGCGCGCGCTTCCGGCCAAGGCGAAGATCAGCACGAATCCCCACCAGGCCGTGGTGGAATGTTGCCAGAGGCTCAGCACCCATCCGGCTCCGCAGAGCGCAAAGAAACTGAGGCTGGCAATGATTTGGGCTCGGCGTGCGAAATAGGCGCCCCGTTCATGCTGGTCGAGCCAATCGGCAATCAAGCTATTCCAAGCAGGCGTGGTGAACTGAGCGCAAGCAAAATAGGAGGCGGCGCCGCCCACGACGAGCCAGGGACCCCACTCCGAAAGCAGCAGAGGCAGGAGCACGATGGGAATCCAGGCGAAGGCTTGCCCAACGGTCCCGACAGAGATAAGGGCTTTTCGATTGGGGAACCACTGCAATAACTTAACGGAGACGAGTTGAGCGCCTGTCCCGATAAGTTGGGGTAATGCCGAGAGTACACTCAATTGGAACGGGCTTGCATGTAGGAGCAGGGCGAAGGCCGAGAGGTATTGTTCGCCGCTTCCTTGCGTCTGGTCAGTCGGTTATTGACCCTTCGATCATCTCTCGATACCATCATGGTATGAGTGAACAGCGCTTAGGATGGCTCCAATGATAGAGACCAGAAGTATAGGGAAGCAGCTCCTGGTAAACCTATTTGCCGGCCTGATTGTGGTCATTTGTATCTGCCAGGAAGTCGAAGCGCGGGATCTGTTCGCACCGAAGGAGCAAGCGGCGACCGAGGCCGATCCCACGGAGAGCCCGTCGTTCGACGAACAGAAAAATGGTGTCCCGCAATCCCTTTTTGCCTGGATCAAGATGGCCAAAGGGTATGAGGTCGAGTGGGATACGTTCGGACGAAAAGGCTGGTACACGCAGGATCCTCGGCTGAAGCCCATCGAACCGGGATCGGTGTTTCCTCGGGATATTCCCGCGATCTATATTGTATTCGAGTCAGCCCCGCTGGAAGATCCTGCCCAGTTCAGCGCTCAATGGTTTCAGGAGGGGGAGAAGGGCGCCCTTTCATCCGTGCCGCTTGGCAAAGACACCCTGGAAGTGCCGGGGCACGAGCGCTATGGATTCCTGGAACTCAAGAAGCCCGGAGACGCCTGGGACATCGGAACGTATCTGGTGAAACTGTTCATTACGCCGCTGGGGCAACAGTCTTTTCATGCGGGCAATCAAGTAGGCACCATGCGGTTTACCATCGTCGAAGGTGCTGCTCCTGCCGGCGTGAATCCGCACTAGCCGGGATAATTCAAGAAAGTTCGTCGCAAAATGACGGAGTGGCGCGCGACAAGAGCGAAGAGCGGGAATTGTGTGAAGTGTGAGCCCTTTCCTACCTGTCGCGCTTTTCACGCCAGTCTCGCCCGTCTCACTTGAGTCAGGCATTGGCGATTGTGGCAGAAGTGCTGATGAGTAATGAGGGTTAAACAGAGAAAAGGAACAGGATGGGAGAACGCATCAAAGTCACGGGTCAAGAGAAGCTGACGCTGCTCTATGAGCGATTTAAAGACGTGTGCCTGGTCGAGAAAGAAGTCTGGAAAGAGATTTTCATGCCGCGGGAGGTGACGCAGGGGCCTATTCGAACGAACCTGCAAGATCGCTATGAGGTGGAAATCGATGATCCCGCGATTGAAGATGTCCTGGATGCGAATATCCCTCGCGGCAGCCAGGCTTTGGCCGCCGCGATTCAGGAATATCGAGCGCACATTTCGTTTTATCGAAAAGTCTGAGGGCTTTAGCCCGCATTATTCACGAGGTCGCTCGATCCACCACCGGCAATCAAGCCAATCCTGCGAATAATCCCACCGATGTATGATGCAACCTTCCCATCGAACACACTGTGGTTAGAGTCGTTCTAAGGCGTCAATGCGAGCTTCCATCGGCGGATGCGTGGCAAAGAGACGCATGAATCCTGAGGAATTACCGGAGATTTTCATCGTCGCGAGCGCATCCTGGCCAGAGTACTCGACCTGTGAACGGGTAACCCATCGATCGATCGCGCGAAGGGCCGAGATCATCGAGTCCTTGCCGTACACCTTGGCGGAAAAGGCATCCGCGCCATACTCACGCTGACGCGAAAACCAGCAGATTAGGATCGAGGCCAGAATACTGACGACGATCTGGAGCAGGATCGACAACCCAAAACCGAGAGCTACTTGATCGCGTTCTGCAAAGAACCGACGCACCCACATCGCAATGTAGTACACAAAGGTATTCATCAGCCCCGCCAACACGGTCGTCGCAAACATGTCCCCGTTGTAGACGTGTCCCATTTCGTGGGCG
>VBOM01000082.1 GCA_005877535.1 Nitrospirota bacterium
AAGGAGAAAATAAGTTGCGTGATGAGTGCGAATGGCGTTGCAGTTGTAACAGAAATTGACTGGGAGGGGCAAGGACTGGGAGGGAGAGTTGATGGTGTGTTGTTCCAGTCAGTCTGAAGAGGGGCATACCGAACCCCACAGAATCACGACATAATTTGACTCGATGCTCCCCCGCCATTAGAATAGGCCCCCTGATGCGGTGGAGTGGAGGGCGATCTCTCGATACCTCCCCGCATGTGAGGATTACTGACAGGGAGCCTCATGGGATTAGGTGACGGATTTTATCGCATCAAACGGCTTCCGCCTTATGTGTTTGCCCAGGTACAGAGTCTCAAGCTCGAAGCTCGTCAACAGGGCGAAGACATAATCGACTTCGGAATGGGAAACCCAGACCAACCGACGCCCAGCCATGTCGTCGAGAAGATGATCGAGGCGGCGCGGAAGGGGAAAAATCATCGCTACTCGGCCTCGCGCGGAATTACGAAATTGCGACATGCGATCGCGGGGTGGTACAAGCGGAATTACGATGTCGATCTCGATCCTGAGACCGAGACCATCGTCACGATCGGCTCCAAAGAAGGATTGGCACATCTGGCGCTGGCCTTGATCGGGCCCGGCGACGTCGTCCTGACGCCGACGCCGACCTATCCCATTCATATGTATAGTTTTATCATTGCGGGCGGAGAAGTTCGCGGGATCGAGCTGCGTCCGGACAGTGACTTCTTCGACGACTTACAAAGGGTCTATCGCCAGACCTTTCCGAGACCCAAAATCTTGGTTATCAATTTTCCGCATAATCCTACCACTGCCGTGGCGGATCTCGTGTTTTTTAAGAAAATCGTCGCCTTTGCCAGAGAACATAATGTCATTGTCATTCATGACCTCGCTTATGCCGACTTAGTCTTCGACGGATATAAGGCGCCGAGCTTCCTGCAGGTTCCCGGGGCCAAGGATGTCGGTGTCGAGTTCTATACCCTCTCCAAGTCCTACAATATGCCTGGCTGGCGCGTAGGCTTTTGTTGTGGTAATCGAGAGGTTGTCGGAGCCTTGGCCAAAATCAAGAGCTACCTGGATTACGGAATTTTCCAGCCTCTGCAGATTGCCAGCGTCATTGCTCTCAATGGACCACAGGACTGTGTCAAAGAGACGGTGCTGCGCTACCAGAAGCGTCGTGATGTGCTGGTGAGCGGACTGAACCGCATCGGGTGGCAGGTGAACAAGCCTTTAGCTACTATGTTCGTCTGGGCCAGAATTCCCCTGCCCTATCGGTCTCTGGGGTCGTTGGAGTTTTCGAAGCTCCTGCTCCGCGAAGCGAAAGTGGCCTTGTCTCCAGGGATCGGGTTCGGTGAAGGTGGGAACGAATATGTGCGTTTCGGCCTCGTCGAAAATGAACATCGCACGAGGCAAGCCATTCGAGGCATTCGCAAGGCCCTGAAGCTTGAGGGATCGGAAGAATGATCTCGCGCGTAGGAGTTGGCATCATTGGGTTCGGAACGGTCGGGACGGGTGTCGTGAAGATTCTCTTAGAGAACGCCTCGTTGATCAGCCGCCGGGTTGGTGTGCCGACCGAGATCGTTCGGATTGCGGATCTCAATGTGACACGTGATCGAGGTCTTATCCTGCCGCCTGGCCTACTCACGATTGATGCGATGCAGATTCTCACCGATCCGTCGATCGACATCGTTGTTGAGTTGATCGGAGGGTGCGATTCTGCCAAACGCATCATCCTGGAGGCCATGGCAGCGGGTAAACATGTCGTCACGGCCAATAAGGCCTTGCTTGCGTTACACGGAGAAGAAATATTTGCCGCGGCTTCCCGCGCGGGCGTCGACCTGGGGTTCGAAGCGAGCGTGGGCGGGGGGATTCCCGTCATCCAGGCATTGAGGGAAGGGCTGGCGGCCAACACCATCCAATCCATTTATGGGATCATCAACGGGACGGCCAATTACATTCTCTCGCGCATGACCCAAGAAGGCCAGAGTTTTGAGACGGTACTCGACGAAGCGAAGCAGGCCGGTTATGCCGAAGGGGATCCGACATACGATGTGGCCGGTATTGATTCGGCGCACAAGCTGGCGATCCTGGTGGCGCTGGCTTATGGAACACCGGTCAATGTTAAAGATGTATACACCGAGGGGATCACCCACATTACGCCGCTCGATATCGCGTATGCCAAAGAGTTCGGTTGTACGATCAAGCTGTTGGGCATTGCCAAGCTGGTCGGCAACGAAGTCGAAGCCCGAGTGCATCCCACGATGTTGCCTTCCTCATCTCCGATCGCCCAAGTCGAAGGAGTCTACAACGCGATTCAGCTTGTCGGCGATGCCGTAGGCGACGTGGTGCTCTATGGCCGGGGTGCGGGGTCTATGCCGACCGGCAGTGCGGTGGTCGGTGATCTCATCGGCATCGCGCGCAATCTGTTGAAAGGAGCGGTTGGGCGAGTGCCACCCACCTCGTTCCAGCAGGACCAGCGTCGTCCGCTTCGGATGCGGACGATGGAAGAACTCAGCTCGCTCTATTACCTACGTTTTATGGTGTTGGACCGCCCCGGCGTCTTGTCGCAAATCGCAGGGGAGCTGGGCCGGTGCGGTATCAGTATCTCATCTGTCCTTCAACAGGGCCGGCGCGAAGGGCAAACGGTGCCGGTCGTGATCAAGACCCATACCGCTACGGAACGCGATGTCCAAACAGCCTTGCGAGTGATCAATCGCATGGCCTTCATCTCCGAGCCAACCACCTTGATCCGTTTCGAGGGCAAGGACGAGTAATGCGATGAATTGCTGGGGTGGTGTAATCGAAGAATATCGGAAGTTTCTGCCGGTAACCGACCGTACCCCGGTGGTGACGCTCAGTGAAGGCAACACTCCGCTTATTAGGGCGACGCGGCTGGTCAAGCAGATCGCTCCTGGTATTGATCTCTATCTCAAATTCGAAGGCATGAATCCGACGGGATCCTTCAAAGATCGCGGCATGACGATGGCCATCTCAAAGTCCGTTGAGTCCGGCGCCAAGGCGGTGATCTGTGCCTCCACGGGGAATACTTCTGCCTCCGCCGCAGCCTATGGTGCGCGGGCGGGACTGGCAGTCTATGTGTTGATTCCTGCCGGGAAAATTGCAATGGGTAAACTGTCTCAGGCCATGATGCATCAAGCAACAGTCATGCAGATTGAAGGAAACTTCGACCAGGCCTTGACCATCGTTAAAGAATTGTCGGCGAGCTACCACATCGAGCTGGTCAACTCGATCAATCCCTACCGGATCGAGGGGCAGAAAACTGCTGCGATGGAGGTCTGCGATCAACTCGGCGACGCCCCGACTGTTCATGTGTTGCCGGTTGGGAATGCCGGCAACATTGCGGCCTATTGGAAGGGGTACCAGGAATACCGTGCGGCCAATCAATCCACGAGGCTGCCTCGCATGCTAGGGTTTCAAGCGGCCGGTGCAGCGCCCATTGTGCTTGGCCGTATCGTGGAGAATCCGCAGACGGTGGCCTCGGCAATCCGGATCGGCAATCCGGCCAGCTGGGAAGCGGCCTTGAATGCCGTAAAGGAATCCAAGGGGGCGATCGATTCGGTGACTGACGAAGAGATTCTGCAGGCCTATAGGGCGGTAGCGGCGACGGAGGGGATTTTCTGCGAACCGGCGTCCGCCGCATCGGTTGCCGGTGTGATGAAGTTGAGCAAGCAGGGTGGATTGCATGAAGGCGAGATAGTGGTCTGCACCTTGACCGGCCATGGATTGAAAGATGCCGACACAGCCATCAGCGTATCGACCCAACCGAAAACCGTTAGAGCGACGCGGGAGGATGTCGCTCACCTTTTAAGGGTGTAGACACAATGAGCGCGGGGCTTCGATGAAACACGTGATTCTCCATGCCGAAGGGATGGCTGACCATCCTCGGAAGGAATTGGCCGGACGGACTCCTCTTCAATCGGCTTCGACCCCTCACCTGGATCGTGTCGCGCAAGGTGGGGAGCTTGGGCTTCTAGCCCCGGCGCCTGAGAACGTGCGACAGGGGAACGGTCTGATGGGAACCACCATTCTCGGATATGATCCCAAGAAATACTACCAGGGGCCTGGTCCGCTCGAAGCGGCCAGTCTGGGTGTCGCCATCGGCGAGCATGATGTGGTTTATCGCTGTACGATGGTCACGCTGCGGGCGGACGCCCAGTCTGGGAGTAAAGGCGGGTTGAACGAGATCAAGAAGCTCGGACCGCACGTGGTGATGGATGATGCGACTGCAGGCCTGATTTCGACAGAAGAGGCCCGCGAATTGATCGAGGCGATCAATGAGCAGCTCGGGTCTGAAATGATTCAGTTCTACCCCGGGTTAGGCCACCGTCATCTCATGGTGTGGGTCAACGGGAAGTCACGAGCGGTTTGTACAGACCCACAGTTATTGGTTGGTCGAACGATCGCCGATACATTGCCGACGGGAGACGGATCCGACATTCTCAGGAAACTCATGGACGCCTCGTTTCAGATATTGCACGATCATCCCCTCAACGATGAACGTCGGGAGGCGGGGCAGAAGCCGGCCAATTGTCTCTGGCTCTGGGGTCAAGGCCGGGCCATTCTCTGGCCAAGCCTCTCTGAACGATTGAAGATGTCCGGTGTGGT
>VBOM01000083.1 GCA_005877535.1 Nitrospirota bacterium
GCCAACAGCCTGGCGCAGCGCGCCGCCCTCGCCGCCCTCGGTGACGACGAACATGTGGCGCGGAGTCGAGCGGTGAATGAAGCTGGGATGGAGCAGATGGTCAAGGGATTGACCGCACTCGGATTTGCGCCGATCCCAAGCGAAGCGAATTTTGTCTATGTCGATGTCGGACGAGACGGCCACGCGCTGTTTGAGGCCATGCTGAGGGAGGGCATCATCATTCGTCACATCGAGGGGTGTATGGTTCGAGTGACCATTGGTTTGGAAGAAGAAAACAGGGAATTCTTGGCTGCGCTCAAGCGGGTGATCCATCCGCATTGAGAGCATGGTGAGGACAACATGATCATTGTATTAAAACCAGAGGCAAGCGAACGGGAAGTCGACCACATTATCGATCGGCTTCGCGAATTGGGACTGAAGTCGCAACTATCGACCGGTCAGGAACGGACGATTATTGGAGTCATCGGCGACGACCGGATCCTGCATAACCAGCCGCTCACGGCCTTGCCAGGTGTTGAAAGTGTATTGCCGATTCTAGCGCCCTGGAAACTTGTCAGCCGGGAGTTTAAGCGTGAAGGTACGGTGATCGATGTGAGCGGCGTGAAGATCGGTGGCAACAAGCTGGTCATCATGGCGGGGCCCTGCGCGGTGGAACGGCTCGAAATAACGGTCGGCATTGCCCACGAGGTCAAGGCGGCCGGAGCGAGTATTTTGCGCGGAGGCGCCTACAAGCCACGTACCTCGCCCTATTCCTTTCAGGGGTTAGGGCGTGAAGGATTGGACTATCTGGTTGAGGCGAAGAAACAAACCGGGTTGCCGGTGGTCAGCGAGATCTTGGATACCCGCGACATCGAATTGTTTCTCGAAAAAGCAGACATTATCCAGATTGGTACACGCAACATGCAAAACTTTGAGCTTCTCAAGGAGGTCGGGGCCTACGACAAGCCGGTGCTGTTGAAGCGGGGACTTTCGGCCACGATCAAGGAATTCCTCCTGTCGGCAGAATACATCATGTCCCGCGGGAATCAGAACGTCATGTTGTGTGAGCGGGGGATTAGGACCTTTGAGACGCAATATCGCAATACGCTTGATCTTGCCGCGGTTCCGACTTTAAAAGAACTTTCGCATTTGCCCGTTATCGTCGATCCCAGCCATGCCACCGGCAAGTGGAATTTGGTGGCGCCGATGTCGAAAGCCGCAGTAGCCGCGGGAGCGGATGGCATTCTGATCGAAGTCCATTCGAACCCGGAATGTGCCCTGTGTGACGGTGAAGAATCCATTAAGCCGAGCAAGTTCAAAGAACTGATGCAGGACATGCGAAAGATTGCAGTAGCAGTCGGTCGGGAACTGTAATCAGAAGGACTGGGCTTGAAGGACTCAGGATTGAGGCTCGGCTTCGGTCCAGTTTGAAGAATGGCGCTGCACTTTACCCAGGTCACGATTATCGGGGTCGGACTGATCGGCGGATCACTCGGCATGATTCTTCGCCGAAAGGGGTTGGCGGCAAGGGTCATCGGGGTTGGGCGGCGTGTCGAAAACTTGAAAATTGCAGTCGAGCTGGGCGCGATCGATCGCTACGTCGTCGACCCCAAAGACGGAGTGAGGGATGCCGACCTAGTCGTGTTGGCCACGCCGGTCGGCACGTATGACCAGCATCTGACAGGGTGGGCCTCCTGCTTGAAAAAAGGCGCGATTGTGACCGATGTCGGAAGCGTGAAGGGGCTGCTGGTGGAACAGGCTGAACGAGCCATGCCGGCCGGTGTCCATTTTGTCGGAGCCCATCCCATTGCCGGCAAGGAAAAGACGGGCGTGGCGGCTGGATCGGATCAGCTCTTTATTGGTGCGCGTTGCATTATGACGCCGACGAAGACCACGGATCCACAGGCGCTCCAGCAGGTCCGAACGATGTGGCAAGAAACCGGCTCGGAGGTTCTCACGATGGATGCCCATCTACACGACAAGATTCTTGGGGCAGTGAGCCATTTGCCTCATGTGGCGGCCTTTGCCTTGATGAATGCCCTGGCTGAGATTCGCGATCAACAAATTCCCTCCCTCGATCTGGAGAACCACTCGGGTGGCGGGTTGCGGGATACGACCAGGATTGCCGCTAGTTCCCCTGAAACGTGGCGCGATATTTTCCTCTGGAACCGCGACAATGTGGTTACGTTCATTGAGGCCTATGAGCGTTCGCTAAACCAATTGAAACAGCTCATTCGCGTGGGAGATACTGCAGGCCTCGAGAAGGAACTCGAACGAGCAAGGCAGGAACGAGAGAAATTCTCCACGCGACTCGCTGTGTCCGAGTAGCACCCATATGGCGTCTTTGACTATCATACCAGGCCGACCTTTACAGGGATCGATTTCCGTTCCGGGCGATAAGTCGATCACCCATCGCGCCATCATCCTGACAGCCCTGGCGAACGGGGTCAGTACGGTTGCGCGCTATTGTCGGGGCGAAGATTGTCTCAATACGATGCGCGCGTTCCAGGCTCTAGGCATACGCATTGATGAATCGGTCGAGGAACTACGTGTGTATGGCAAGGGACTCTGGGGGCTGACCGAGCCGAGCGGGCCGATTGATTGTGGAAATTCAGGAACGGGCATTCGTCTCCTGACCGGTCTGCTAGCGGGACAGGACTTTTTTACGGTACTGACCGGCGACGAATCGATTCGTCGCCGTCCAATGGGGCGGATTGTCAAGCCGTTGCGGGAAATGGGGGCAACCATCGCCGGACGCAAAGGCGGTGAACTTGCGCCCTTAGCCGTGATGGGTAGTCGCCTCCGTGCGATCACCTACGCCTCGCCGGTGGCGAGCGCGCAAATCAAGTCGGCAGTGTTACTCGCAGGCTTGTTTGCCGAAGGGACGACCCGTATCACAGAGCCGTGTCTCTCGCGTGACCATACGGAACGGTTGTTCCAGTTTTTTGGTATTGCGCTTCGACGAGAAGAAACCACTCTGCTGATTGACGGACGACCGTCGGTTGGGTGGAATGCGGCGCCTCGATTGGTCGTCCCGGGTGATCTCTCTGCTGCTGCATTTTTCATCGTGGGCGCAACCATTGTCCCTGGTTCGGACGTGACGATTCGACAGGTGGGGATCAACCCTACCAGGGCGGGCTTGTTGGACGTGATGGCGAGAATGGGCGCGGATATTCAATTGTTCAATCGGCGTGAAGAGGCAGGAGAGCCGGTTGCAGATATCCGGGTGAAGTCGGCACGGCTGCGTGGAGTGGCGATCGGGCCGGAGTTGATCGCACAGACGATCGATGAATTTCCCATCCTGTGTGTCGCGGCTGCAGTCGCGAAGGGTGAAACGATCATCTCCGGGGCCGAAGAATTGCGGGTCAAAGAGAGCGATCGGATTGCGACGATGTCGGCCGAGTTGCGCGCCATGGGGGTACAGATTACGGAGAATTCCGACGGGATGGTTGTGCGAGGACTTGGCACGACAGAGGATAACGGTCGATTGCAGAGTGCATGTGGCCGCAGCCATGGAGATCACCGGGTGGCGATGTCATTGGCCATCGCAGGCTTGACCGGTTCGGCGCCAACCCTGATTGACGAGACTGCTTGCATCGAGACATCATTCCCAGCGTTTCATCACACACTATTGGAATTATTGACCGAACGCCGGTAACGGCTATAATACGGGGCTACGACGTGGGATGTGCTGCAGGGGAAAACCAGGTGAGACGGCTGATTGTTGCGATCGATGGTCCAGCTGGTGTCGGTAAAAGTACAGTGGCTCGGTTATTGGCCTCTCGATTGGGCTATCTGTATCTCGACACGGGAGCCCTCTATCGCGCGATGGCCTGGGCTGTAATTGAGTCTGGCCGGGATCTGGCTGATGCCGAGGCGGTCGCCGCTTTGTTGCCCACCCTCTCGCTCCAGATGCAGTTCCATCAGGGAACTGCGACGGTGTTGGTCAATGGCAAGGACGTGACTGGGGACCTCAGAACGCCTGCTGTATCGGCTGCGGCATCGGTGGTCTCGGCAATTCACGCAGTCCGGGTCTGGTTGCTGCCCATCCAACGACAAATCGGGCAAGACGGAGCGGTGGTGGCTGAGGGGCGGGATATGGGGACGAAGGTGTTCCCTGCGGCAGACGTGAAATTTTTTCTTGAAGCGGATCCAACTGTCAGGGCCCAACGCCGACATCGGGAACTCGTTGCGGCGGGACATTTCAGGGTACTTGAAGAGACGACAGCCGACTTGGCGGGACGTGATAAACGAGATCGTTCCCGTTCGATTGCCCCATTGGTTCCCGCTGAGGATGCCCGGTTCATTGACACCTCGAGGTTATCCGTCTCAGAGGTGGTGGACCAGATGATGGTTGTGATTGCGGCCAGGTTGTGAGTTCGTTTCTCTACGGGATCCTGTGGGTCCTTGCCCGGACCATCGGCCGGCTCTGTTTTCACTTTCGAGTCGTTGGTGTCACTTTGATCAAGGAAGGAAAGGTCGTGGTGATCTTTCCGGAGGGCAGTCGCAGCCTAGACGGCAGGTTACAATCCCCCAAACCCGGGATTGGTGTGATTGTGGCGCAAACCGGATGTCCTGTGATTCCAGCCTATCTCAAGGGTACGTACGACGTGCTGCCGTCTGGAACCATGTGGCCGCGTTTCCGTTCCGTGTCCGTTCTCTATGGGGATTCCCTCACGTTTTCCCGGAGTGGGGATGACGGAGACGCCAAGCAGTTTTATCAGGAGGTGAGTCGCACCGTGATGGATCGCATTGCCTCCTTAGGTGCCGTGGAGTCTCCGATCCAGCAGTCCAGTGCCGGCATTCGCAAAGCTGAGTGAATGTCGGTGTATAACCATCAGCACCCGACTTCTGTCGGAAGAGTAGGATTTACACCATGAGTACGGTTTCGCCATCGAGTGACCAGCAATTAGACCGAGCGGCCTTAGCGGCCCTGTATGAGGAAACATTCAAAAACCTCGAAGAGGGCACCATTACGGAGGGCCGCGTCGTCGCTGTGACCAAGGACAAGGTGGTCGTCGACATCGGCTACAAGTCCGAAGGCATGATCCCAAATGATCAGTTTTCCACCGAGGAACTTCAGAACATCAAGGTGGGCGATCGGCTTCAAGTCTATATCGAAGAATGTGAAGACGTCGACGGCAATCTGGTTCTCTCCAAAGAAAAAGCCGACAAGATGAAGATTTGGGAGGAGCTGGAAAAGCTCTTCAATGACGGTAAAAGCATCGACGGCAAGATTGTGGCTCGGATCAAAGGCGGCATGATGGTGGATATCGGTGTGAAGGCGTTTTTACCGGGCTCGCAGATCGACCTTCATCCAGTGCGGGATCTAGACGGGTTGGTCGGGCGCACTTTCCCGCTCAAGATCATCAAGATCAATCATCGGCGCGGCAACGTCGTCGTGTCCAGGCGTGTGCTCTTGGAAGAGACGAGGGATTCGAAACGGAAGACGACCCTCTCCACGTTGAAAGAAGGGCAATTGATTCAAGGCGTGGTGAAGAACATCACGGATTATGGGGCGTTCATCGACCTCGGCGGCATTGACGGGCTACTCCACATCACGGACATGTCCTGGGGCCGTGTCGGCCATCCGTCTGAAATGTTCAACATCGGCGACAAGGTGGAAGTGAGCGTCCTCAAGTACGATCGAGAGACCGGGCGCATTTCACTCGGCTTGAAACAGAAGAGCGCCGATCCCTGGACCGGCGTAGCCAGTAAGTATGCCATCGGTACCCGCGTCCGAGGTCGTGTCGTGAGCCTGACCGACTACGGGGCGTTTATCGAGCTTGAGCCCGGGGTCGAGGGACTGGTGCATGTCTCTGTGATGTCATGGACGCACGAGGTGCGCCATCCATCACGCGTCGTGTCCATCGGGGATCAGGTTGAAGCGGCAGTGCTGAACGTGGATCCGGCCAGCAGGAAGATTTCACTCGGCATGAAGCAGACAGCGCCGAACCCCTGGGATATGGTGGAAGGGAAGTACGCCATCGGCACTCGCATTGAAGGAAAGGTGAAGAGTCTCACTGACTTTGGTGCGTTCGTCGGACTCGAAGAAGGCATCGACGGATTGATCCACATTTCCGACATGTCTTGGACGAAACATATCAAGCATCCCTCTGAACTCTTCAAGAAAGGGCAGAAGGTGGAGGCCGTGGTCTTGCGGATCGACAAGGAAAAGGAGCGGTTGTCGCTCGGGTATAAGCAGCTCAGGAACGATCCATGGGACGACGAGATCCCGAACCGGTATGCTGTTGGGGATGTGGCGGTCGGGAAGGTCAGCAAGGTCGCCGACTTCGGCATCTTCGTCGAATTGGATGGGGGAGTCGAAGGGTTGATTCACATCAGCGAGGCTGGTGTCGAGCCGCAGGCCAAGCTCGAAGAGAAATTTAAGTTGCAGGAAGAAGTGACGGCCAAGATCATCAAGGTCGATCGTGAAGAACGGAAGATCGCGCTCAGCCTCCGCGATCATCAAATGGACTCCGATCGCCGGAAGGTCGATGAATATCATGCCACGCAAGGCGCATTGGACCAAAGCTTAGGCCGTGCGGCGAAGCAGAACCGGAAGCGAGGCCAAGCCGAGGACGATAAGTAAGCCCGATGCACCAGGTCTCGGCGTAAGCCAAGGGGCGTTCGTGTCCCCGGCGTGGTGAACGAGCAGAACCATGATTGACGAAACAGCAGAAAGACCGGCCAAGCGAAGGATATTGCGCAGAGTGCTCTGGGCGCTCGGCATCGGTCTGGGCCTGCTCGTTCTGATAAATATGTTCTTTCCCGACCTCGACCTTTCGATGGAAGACCGGGTTGGATTAATTCGTATCGAAGGGGTCATTCTGGATGCGCAATCCACGATCAGCGAGTTGAAGCGTTTTGCCGACAACCCCTCCGTTAAAGCGATCGTATTGCGAATTGATAGCCCAGGCGGCGGGGTTGTGCCGTCGCAAGAAATACATGATGCGGTCCAGCGGGTTCGTAGCAAGAGCAACAAGGCAGTGATTGCCTCGATGGGTACTGTGGCGGCCTCAGGAGGATACTATATTGCAGTTGCG
>VBOM01000084.1 GCA_005877535.1 Nitrospirota bacterium
CGTGGAAGGAGATCTGTGACGAGCAGACTTCTCTCAGGCGTGCTTGTCGTGATCCTTGCGGGTTTCGCCGATGGTGGAATGGATACGGCCGTTGCAGCCTCTTCTGCTGAGATGAAGACGCAGGTCTTCCGCTATCTGGATAGCACTGATGCGGACGAGGCAGCCCGTACCCTTCAGGCAATGCTGTCCGATCCAAATGCCACGATCGACCAGGCGATACGGATCATTCAAACCGAGCGGGACTACGCGCTGCAGCCGACCGGAACCATACCAGACGAGCGAGTCGATGTGCAGGGGCGTGCCTACCACTTGGCACTCTCCGTTCCCCTGACCTATCAGCCGGCGAAGGGCTATGGACTGGTCGTATGTCTGCATGGCGCGGGATTTACCGGTGAGGCCTACCTGGAACGATGGCAGGTTCGATTGGGGGAGGACTATGTCTTGGCCTGCCCAACTGCTCCTATGGGAGCCTGGTTTACAAGAGGCGCAGAGGAGCTGGTGTTGGCGACGATTCGTTCCGTGCGACGGCGCTACCACATCGATCCTGACCGGATCTTTCTGACCGGCATGTCCAATGGCGGGATCGGCGCCTGGGTGATCGGCATGCACGATGCGCCCCTGTTCGCAGGCATTGCTCCTATGGCCAGCGGGCTCGATGACGTGCTGATGCCGTTCCTGGCCAACCTCCGTTCCACGTCGATCTATATCATTCACGGAGCCAAGGATCAGGTAATGTCGGTGGAACTTAGCCGCATGATTGCGGAAGAATTAACCAGGCTGGGCTATCCCTTTGTCTATCGAGAACATGATCGCGAGCATCCCATGGCGGGCGGGCACTACTTTCCCAGAGAGGAATTGCCTGAGTTGGTGACCTGGCTCAACGCCCAACGGCGCAATTCCTTGCCGACGACGGTCACGGTGGTGCGTGACGCGAGCCACTTTCAACCGTTTGGATGGGTGCGCATCGACGCGACCGATCCCATTGCCTCGTTCTCCGAAGATCTGATCAGCAAGCGAGACGACCTGATCAAACGCCGGGAATATGCGAGACTGGAGGTCTCCATCGTGGCGCCGAATCGCATTGAAGTCAGGGCCGACCGAGTCCAACGTTATAGCCTCTTTCTGAACGAACAGCTCATTGATTCTTCCAAACCGCTCGTTGTGCTCACCAATGGGCAGCTGTCTTTCGAAGGTTCGGTGACGCCGTCGCTTGAGATCTTGCTCCGGCAAGCGCGCCTGCAACAAGATTCCCGGCAACTCTTTCCGATCCATCTTGCCATCCAGGTTCGAAAGCAGCCGTCATGATCCCAGGGCGGTTGTGTTCGCGGAGGAGCGGCGCTCTGTCCCTGATCCTCGTGATCGGGTTGAGTACGACGATCCATTCAACCCAGGCTCAATCGGAGACTTGCTCCTTGCCATCCCAGCATGCAGGGGTAACCTTTCCGATTGAAAAGATCGATCCCGATTGGACCTGCCGCCTAGAAGCGATTGTCGGCAACTACACAATCGCCAACAAGGTCGGCCCAATTCAAACCGGTTTGCCAGAATCGCTCTATCACAACTTGCTGGATCGTCCGCCTCTGGCAGCGGCCTTGATCAATCGCCTGGACCTTGGTTTGTATAAATCGGAGGAAAGAGGCCCAGGTCGATTCTGGGGCTACGATGGCGAGGGGACCGAGGGGATTGTGCAACTCGTCTACGAGGACCGCACCTCCAGGATTTACTATCTCGAAGGATCACACGACAGTCGGTTGCTCCCGCACATGGCAGGTAAGGCGGTCGTATTCCTAAAGATGAATCAGGTGAAAGACGCCAGCGGGATGGAAGCGATGGACAGCACCATGGTCTCCTATACGAAGTTGGACAATCGCATCCTCTCAGGATTGGTCTCATTGCTGCGCCCGCTAATCGGGGGGACTGTGACAGGGAAGTTGAGCAAAGGGGTAGAAACTGTCAATCGATTGAGTCAGCTCATGCGGCAACATCCCGACCGTGTTCTGTTTGAAGCCATGGATCCGCCTGCCTTACCGGATGAGGACATCGCCTTCTTGAAACAGGCGCTGGAGAATCTGTCGAATTCCAGCGGCGCGACCCAGTCCAGGACGACTTCACCATGACGACGTCGCGCAGCTTCACGTTGCTCTGCACCGTCGGCGTGTTCTGCTTTATCAGCTACAACATGGTCCGGATGCCGGTGTTGGCGCTGTTCGCAGAATCACTGGGGGCCAGTCCCGAACGGATTGGGCTCATCGTGTCGGTCTCCACCCTAACCGGGGTATTCCTCAAGCTGCCGTCCGGCGCCCTGTCCGACATCTATGGTCGGCGATTCTTGCTGCAGATCGGCGTGGTGGCGTTCGGGCTCCCGCCGTTTCTGTATCCCTGGGTGACAGATCTCGATGCATTGACAGCCTTGCGTTTCTTCCATGGGCTGGCCACCGCCATTTTCGCGCCTAGTGCATTGGCGACCGTGGCCGATCTCTATCGTGAACGGCGGGGAGCCGCGCTTGGCACCTACACGGCCTCAACGCAATCCGGTGCCTTACTCGGGCCGTTTATCGGCGGCTATCTGATCTACGCGTCGGGATTCTCCGCCGCCTTCGTCACGGCCGGCATATTCGGCTGCATCGCCATTGTCATCTTCTATAGCCTGCACCTCACACCGCCTCCCCCGCGTATTCAGGAGAAGGGGATGGCCCCGCTGATGGCGGAGATGTGGAAGGGCTTTCAGGTGGTAGCCAAGAATCGCAAGGTCCTCATTACCAGCTCGACCGACGCAGCCAAGATGATTGCGAACGGGGCCTTGATGGCCTTCCTTCCTCTCTATGGTGTCTCGGCAGGATTGAATCCGGGGGAAGTCGGGCTGCTGTTTACAGTCCAGGCCCTTACGTCGCTCGTATCCAAGCCGATTATGGGCCGGGTGTCTGATAGCGTAGGGCGTCAGCCGCTCATTGTCATCGGCCTCGTAATCTGCGCGGCGACCTTCATCTGTATCCCTCAGGTGTCGATGTTCTGGCTATTATTGCCGCTCTCGGCTGGCTTCGGATTTGGCGAAGCAGTCGTCTCCTCCTCGTCGTCCGCGCTGGTCGCGGACAGTTCCGAGTTCAAGACGCTCGGGGCGGGGATGGGTATGCAAGGGACGATCGGAGACATTGGCCATGCCAGCGGGCCGCTTCTGGCAGGGATTCTGATCGCGCATCTGAACTATGCCAACGCCTTTGCCATCATCGCCGGCCTGCAACTCGTCGCGGCGGCGGTGTTCTGGATGACGATGAGAAGATGACTCACGCGAGACGGGCGAGACTGGCGGGAAAAGCGCGACGGGTAGGGACAGCACTCACATGTCTCGCGCTGCTCTACCATTTTGCGACGAAGCGTCATGAATAATGCGGGCTGGTCCTATATAATGGACCGGTGATGAACACCACAGCGACAGAGAATATCGTCATTGGCGTGCTGGCCTGCATCGGCGTGCTCGTGCTGCTCGTGATGTTTGTCTATGTGGTTCGGCAAATGTTCAGTCAGAAAGGGGAATAGGTTCCGTGTTTGAGCTTCTCCAGGATATTCAAAATGGCCTCCGGCAAGGCCGCAGCGAGCGGCTTGTCGAGGCGTACTGTCTTTAAGTACGTCGAGGCTGGGCGAGAAGCGAGAACGAAGCCCGTGGCCAGGCGCGTCCCTGGGCGAAGAGGCTGTCTTGGCAGACTCAGGGCGGGCGGGTGAAATAGCGGCCAGGGGTCGGGCGGGTGAGAAGGGAGCCTTTTCCAATATCCTGCTATGTTCACAGGCATCGTCGAAGAACTCGGC
Source organism: Nitrospirota bacterium (assembly GCA_005877535.1). Taxonomy (GTDB): domain Bacteria; phylum Nitrospirota; class Nitrospiria; order Nitrospirales; family Nitrospiraceae; genus Palsa-1315. Next base: position 3,802 of record VBOM01000084.1, read on the forward strand.
GCTATCATCTCGATCGACAAGACCCTCGCCGGAACGAGGATTGCGATTCTGGCCTCAGCGGTGATGGGCGACCTTAAAATCGGGGACAGCATCAGCATCAACGGCACCTGTCTGACCGTGGTGAACAAGACCGAACACAATTTCTCCGTGGAGGTCTCTCCTGAAACGTTGTCCGTGACCACCCTCGGGCAGCTCACTGCTGGCGCACCGCTGAATCTGGAACGGGCGATGAAGCTCAACGAACGGCTCGGCGGACATCTCGTGGCTGGTCACGTAGACGGCGTCGGCACAGTTCGCAATCGCCAACAGGATGGGAACGCCATCCTGTTGGTGATCGAGGCCCCGCCGGAGATTCTACGCCACTGTATCG
>VBOM01000085.1 GCA_005877535.1 Nitrospirota bacterium
GCACTGCTATGGCCCGCGAGGCTGCCCACGCTACAAAGCCGGCCCGGCCTATCGCGTACCAGGAAGGAGTCCGGGAATGGTATATGTCGATGATGACGTGGAGCGCGCCAGGCGTGGGGAGTGAGATTGAGCCACCACCTGTGTGATTGCAAGACTCGACCCCAATCCTCATCTTATTCTAGTATCCCCCTTACCTACCCCATTCGTGTGCGTTGCCACTGAAACCGAAAGTACATAAACCGCTGCTCGGATTGCCAAGGCGTCATGTGGGTCTCTCGGCGAACCTCCTGAAGCTGAAACTCCGCACCCAACTCCGCGAGAATAGAAGACTCATCGTATCGAATGACATCCAGGCCGCTGCACTTCAGCGGGCCGTCCAGCGCGAACGTGGACAGCACAACTGTGCCGCCCGGATGCAAAGTCCGTCGCAGCGTCGCTACGTATCTTTGACGGCCCTCCGCTGCCGTCAGGAAGTGAAACACGGCTCGGTCATGCCACAAATCAAAATGATGCGGCGGCTGGAACGATGTCACGTCTGCCTCGAACTACTCAACTCTGTCTGCCCGCGCACCAAGCCGTATGCGGCTATGGCTCAACGCGACACCGGACAGATCGAGCACCGCAAGTCGCGTGTGACCGTCATCGAGCAGGAAATCAACGAGCGTAGATGCCCCGCCGCCGACGTCGATGATGCCGGCATCCTTGCCTACGCCAGACGTGGCGATGAGCGCCAGCGACAAGTCGGGGCGGCGCTGACGCCAACTGACATCCTGCGAGCCTTTGGTCTGGTACACCTGATTCCAATGTTCTTGACGATTCATCTGGTGAGCTCAATTCCGCTGAGGGCCAGGCGCCTTACGCGTCAGAAAAACCAGAATGTCCATCTACAATAAGTCGATACTCATGCCTGCTGTAGTGCTCCCATTTCTACCGCTAGCCGTTGCATTTCAGCGTCTAGAGGCCGCCCTCAGCGAGAAGACCTGATTAAGTTCCTCGCTGTGCGCTCGTATCATGCTACGAAAGGCATTTGTAATAAGAAGGTGAGCCATGCGATCTTCATTTCGAGCAATGGATGCACGCATCCATATGGACATTATTGCAGGATCATTCATCAGTAAACCCTGCGCTTCGCTCTCTCCTTCCCATACTGTCTCTCCGCTTCGTGCATCGACAACTTTCAAGTTCAGACGATATTGTGCCTCGCTATAATTGCCTGCGGGAATGTCGTGGATTTCGAATCGAATGGGTTGGACTGTTCCAGACAATAGGAAATCGAGCGTTTCTCTTATTCCAGGTGCCAATAAGCCTTCCGTTGGGTTAAAAACACGCATTCCCAGGCTTCGCAATTCCTCTGTGACAGTTTGAGTCGCTATCGGATATTCGCGCCCTGCGTGCCACCCCTCCATCGGTCGGTGGGCTCTGAATTGAGAGCTTAGAAAAGCCCGCGTTCCCTGATTCGTCTGAATACGAAAAGGGGAAAGAGCGATATTTCTCGGTTCGTTCAAACTGAGGCTTGTGATGGGTGGCTCAATGGGATTATTAGGAGTGAGTGTACTACTACACCCTGCTATAGCCGCGAAAACTAACAACGCTAGATCTCTTGCCAGCATCGTCCACCTCCTGGACATTCAAATGGTTCCCGGAACCTTTATCGGCTCCTAACGCGCCGATTCAGCCGCCGTAGCGAGTGAAGCAAGCTGCGACCGCCTACAACTGGAAGTTAGACATCGTCAAAATACACCTCGCTCTTGAGCGAAGCGCTTAAACGCTTCAGCAAACGCCGATGCCTCGGCCTCCGTGCGCCAGCTAAGGTACTGTGACACGAAAAACCTGGAGTCGCGAGCGATCTCGCCAGAGTAGGGCGGCATCGAGATCTTCCGCCTCTGCTTTGGAAACTCTGCTGATGCGTTCGCGACAGCGTTGCTCGCGAGGTGGCCCATGACCCACACTACGCGCGATTGGGCGAGCCAAATGCGAAGATGGTCGGCGTTCCCGACGCGGCGCGACGCATACCGCATCGCCTTTTGTCTCTCGGAGCTGACGACCGTGGAGGACAAGTGGCACCTAATGGCGTGATCGAATAGAAAACCCGCTTCCTGGAATCCCTCGAGAGTCGCCTCGGCAATGAGGCCTTGCTGATGTAGTCCACAAAGAAGGGCTCTGCGGACCGCGACTTCGTCCTGCGCGTAACTTGCAGGGCGCTGATAGAAGTACTCGGACGTAGTGTCCCCGGATTCTCACCAAAGATGAAGCATCGTAGTGTCGGAGGAAGCCAGCGCCGCTCTACTTCCAGCCGATCCCATCCGTGCTTCTCCCCGCCGCAGCAAGCATGCACTCAGCACCCTCCGTTCATTACGTCTAACGCTCAAGGTGAGGGGCGTGGAACGAGCCTCCGAAGCCCGAATCCGGAGGGTCCCTGTCGACCGCCATGTTAGGGCGACTTCCGGGTATGTGGAATGTCATCGATAGTTGGCACGCGGTATGTAAGCGCGTCTCTAGCCAGAAGCTTTTCATAGCTTTCTTTTTCCAGTTTGGCTGCAAGACGCTCGCAAAGCGCGTCAAACTCTGGGGCTACCCAAGCCCTTGCTTTTTGAATGAGCAGTTTGAGGTTGCCGTAGTTTCCCTGTTCAAGGGTTGCCCCGATGGCAGAGAAACAGACGATCTTTTCGATTTTATATTCTTTCTTCCCATTGTTCAGAACAGCACCTGGAATGCTTTGCGCATATGAGTTTTCATCGTGTACAAGATGCTTATTCCGTAGGCACTTGAAATAGTTGAATGCCAACAATGCCTCTGGAGGCTCACCCTCATACAGTTTCTGTGGGGCAAGTTGGAAACGAACACCATTACCAAAGCACTTGAGAAAGTGGACTATTGCCGAACGCCAAAGCGCCTCTCGCATAATGATGGGTCTGCTGGAGCTTGGTCGATTGCATCGAGGGAGGCGTCTGCAAATTCGAGATCGTCCTTGTGAAGTGCGAGGTCGGCCAGCCGTTTTGCCTCTCGCCCATCGATCACAACGACCTTCACTGCATCGGGAAACCCCTCGATGTGCAAGCCAGCTTCCGTTTTTGAGATGGTGAAATGTTCCATGTCACCCTAAATGTTACGTAACATGCCAAAGAGACCCTGATACCGACCGCCTATTCCCAGAGGTCCCTAACCTCTGTGAAACAAAAGTTCCCGACACTATCGGTACTTACGGAATCTCTGTCAAGCAGCGCTCTCTGAAGGTCACACAAACCAATCATCCCTCCAAGCTTGCTCGTTACTGCTCTAAACAATGGGGGCTGATTGATCCTCGAATGCGCGCGTCTATCCTCCATTTTCCATCTCCCTTGAGGGCTGGCTAGGTGGTCTCCCACTGCGTGTGTTGGGCTAAGACTTAACTCTTCACCTGCATTCAGCGAGGTGGCTGGTGTGGTCTCCACTGCGCGCATCGAGCGACCACCGCTTTATCGTGGGGGCTCTGCGAGCATAGAGACCATACCAGCTACCTCGCCATCTTCTTCCCAGACCTCGCGTTGCACGAGCACAGGAAATCAACACCTTGTTTGATTAATCCTATCTATCTCTTCAAGGGGAGTAGCCAGATTGTCCTTTACTGCGCGCATCGAGGGACCGCCGTATCAATGCGGGGCCTCTGCGAGCAAGAAGGACGGTCTGGCTGCTCCCCTCCGCCCCTTCCAAGACTGCTCATTACTGCTCTATCAAGGGTGGCCTGGCTTGGTTCCTCACTGCGCGCGTCGAACGAGCACTGCTTTATCGTGCGCGTTCCGCGAGCACAAGGGACCAACCAGGCCACCCGCCTGACCCATCTCAACAGACAACGCGCGGTACCCTACCACTCAGTGGGATAGTGAAATCGAGGCAGACCTGCTGTATGTTATAGTGGAAACCACGACGTGTGAGGCCACCCCACTTGACAGGAAGGAGGACGACCATGCGACAGATCCGCACTCGGCTCTCAACTCTCATCTGCATGACCGCGCTCATACTGTTCGCGGCAGGCTGCACACTTAAGTCCACGGTCAAAGAAACCACGGATACTACCTCCAACGTCACAGGCACGACGTCCGGTCGCACCTGGTTCACCGAAGACGGCCTCTTGCGTCCTGAACATAAGCTCACCGCCTTCACGGCCTTGAACCAAACGAATGTGGAGCAGGACCTGGCGCGAGGACAGGGGGAATATGTCACATCGCTCGGCAGCCTCTTGGGACTGTCGGACGACCGGCAGGCAGCCTTTCAAGCAAAGGCGCAGGGGGCGTTCGAGACGCTCATGACGTCAGACCATGAAGCCCGGCTCCAACAGTTACGGATGCTGGCTCGCTAGCCTGCATTATTCATGATGCTTCGTCGCGAATTGGTGGAGTGGCGCGCGCAAGCGCGAAGAGCGGGACTCGCGTGATGTGTGAGCCCTGTCCTTGCCTGTCGCGCTTTTCCCGCCAGTCTCGCCCGTCTCGCTTGAGTCAGACATCGGCGATTGCAGCAGAAGCGCTCATGAATAATGCACCCGTAACGATTCGACAGCTTCCGGCAACGCGAATTGCTCTCCGGTAAAGCCGCTCACAAACCTCCCCCCACGGATCTCGCCTTGCAGTTCCATCCGGCGGTACTGCACCAGCAGATCGCGCCAGGATAACGCTAGAGCCTCACGCCCCAACAAGTCGCGGAATACTATGCCATATCGACGCAACAACTGGCGCGCGACGGGCTCGATCGAGCGTGAGGCGCAAGGCGTAAGGCGTGATGTGACTAATGTCGGGGGCTCAGAGCTGACCGCCGATCGCTGATGGCCGGCAGTTTGTCTGAGCAACGCCCACCGCCCGGCTGAGTGTCGAGGCCGGCGAGATCGCTCCCGCCCTTCCGCACGGCGGCGACGCGGGTCCATGAGGGCCCGGAGATTGTCAAAGCCGTCAGCCGTGACTAAGCCGGCGGCTACGAGTTCCCAGAGTCCTTCTTCCACTTCCGTCGGAAGATGGTTGGTCATCCGCACAAGGTCGGCAAAGAAGCTCGCACCTCGTTCGTGTAAGGTACGACGCAGGTCTTGCGCCACGAAACTCAACTGGGCTAACGGGTCAGGCCCATTCGATGCCGCGTTATCCTGGAAGACCTCCCTCAACCACTCGCTCTCTTCGCGTGGGAAGATACTAATTGGCGCCACACTCGTCGGGATGATCCGACGTCGTTCAAGATCGGCAATGTGCCCAAGCCGTGGATGAGGAGACAGCCTGCCCCAGCTGACTGCCCCGCTCAGACAGAGCCGGTCCAGCCACTCCGGCTCATACTTCGCCAGCCTCGTCCGGAGCAGATGCGGCTCCCAGGCCGAGGCTGCAGCTTCAAAGCCGGCCAACTGCGCGATGATGTCCAAGAGACCGGCTTCGCCATGGAGCCGCGACCCAGGGGAGACATGTTGCCATTGAAATAAGAATCGCATGGGATGCTTCGAGACGCACAAATGATTGATCGATCGCCTGAGTCGGACGATGTAATCGCGCCGCGAGTTCGGTTGCCGTCGTTGGCCCGATGCTTTCCATCCAACCAAGCACGATGGCATCGGTAGTGGCTTCATCGCCTGACGAAAACATCGATTCCACTTGGGCCTGATACTCCGTTGCCACCCAGCCCCGTACTTCTTGCGCCTCACCCCTCACGTTGAGTTCAACCGCGCGCCCCTCGTCGATCAAGCACGGCAAGTGGATCGCCCAGTCCTGTACCTCCTCCACCGGCAGCCAGAGTAACGTGAGCAAGGCATCGTGCAATTCGTCCGGATCTCGCACGACGGGCCAGGACTCCCGTCGTACCTCCTCAATCGCTGCCGGATCCAAAGCCCCGACCTCGCCGGCCAGCTGAACCGGAAGCGTGCGCCGCATCTCCACCGCCCGCGCCCGCCGCTCTTCCAACGGCGCATCGTCGAGAAACGCATAGGGGTTGGCATTTAAGATCTCGTGCGAGAACGGAGACGGCATCGGTGTATCGACCGCCACACAACGAATGGCCCCTGCTTCAATCTGCTTGAGGAGCGCAGTCAACCCGTCGAGATCCATCGCCTCGGTGAAACAGTCCCGGAAGGTCTCGTTCACGAGCGGATGATCCGGAATTTGGCGAGTCCGCTCGCCGGCAACATTGTCCTGGCAAGCCATCGCATCAGGGAAAACGGCTCCAAGAAGATCCTCCGCTTTCATCCGTTGAATCTGCGGGGGAACCTTTTTGCCATGGGAGAAACGTAGCAAGACCAACGAACGGCTGACATTCCAGCGCCAGCGCGTCATAAACATCGGCGCTTGGAGCACGGCGGGAAGCAAGACCTCGCGAAGCGTCTGGCTGCGCAAGAACCCGAACACCGCCTCGAGCGGGAAGCTGTGCTTCTCGCCAAGCGAGATCACAATCCCGTTGTCGGTCGCCGCAGCCTGCAATTCGAAATCGAAGGTCACACAGAACCGCTTCCGCAGGGCAAGGCCCCAGGCCCGATTGATCCGGCCCCCGAATGGCGTGTGCAACACCAGCTGCATCCCGCCGCTTTCATCGAAGAACCGCTCCGCGACGATCGTATGCTGTGTCGGTACGGTTCCAAGAACAGCCTTGCCTGCCAGCACATACTCAATAGCCTGCTGCGCTCCTCGCTGATCCAGCGCGCACTCTTGCCGCAGCCATTGAACAGGTGAGGCGTAAGGGGTGAGGGGTACGGGGGTTGACTCAAGAACGTGATCGATATCAGACCGAAGACGAGCCACCTCGGCTGACAGTTCCGCCGTCCGCGACGGAGCTTCGCCACGCCAGAAGGGAATGTTCGGCGGCGCTCCATGGGCGTCTTCCACCCGCACCTTGCCCATCTCCACGCCCTTGATTCGCCAGGACGTGTTACCCAGCAACATGATGTCCCCGGCCAGACTCTCCACTGCAAAGTCTTCATCGACTGATCCCACGACCGTGCCCTCTGGCTCCGCGACCACTGCATAGTTCGCTGTGTCCGGGATGGCTCCGCCTGACGTGATCGCCGCGAGTCGCGCCCCTCGTCGGCCTTTGATACGACGATTGATCCGATCGTGGAACAGATAGGCCAATCCTCGCCCGCGATTGGTCGCAATCCCGTCTGCCAACATCCGCAGCACCTGATCGAACTCCGAGCGCGCCAATTCCCGATAGGGGTCGGCCCGTCGGCAGAGATCGAACAACTCGTCTTCTTCCCAATTCTGCGTCGCCGCTGCCGCCACCATCTGTTGCGCCAAAATGTCGAGCGGAGCCGGCGGCACGGCAATGCGATCCAAGACTCCCGTCCGAATCGCCCGTATCAGCGCCCCACATTCGAGCAAGTCATCCCTCGTCATGGCAAAGAGACGGCCCTTGGGAATGGCCTTGATCCAGTGACCGGCCCGGCCAACCCGCTGCAGACAGGTGGCAATCGCGCGGGGCGAACCGATTTGACAGACGAGATCCACGGCACCGATATCGATGCCGAGTTCCAGCGAGGCCGTTGCGACAACGACGCGCGTCTTGCCACTCTTGAGCCGCTCTTCAGCCAACAAGCGAATCTGGCGCGAAAGGCTGCCATGGTGCGCCGCAACGACATCGGCGCCTAAGTCGCGCAGCCTTTCTTCCAGGGAGTGTGACACTCGTTCAGCGAGGCGCCTCGTATTGACGAAGACCAAGGTCGAGCGATGCTGCCGGACCAGCTCGGCGACGCGATCATAGACATCGGCCCAAATCGCGTTGGTGGCCACGGCACTGAGTTCGTCCTTCGGCACTTCCACGGCCAGATCCATTTCACGCTTATGCCCCACGTCTATAATGGTGCAAGGAGGCGTGAGAGGTGAGGGGTAAGGGGTAAGGGGTGAAGGCTCGCGACTCCCGACGAGGAACTGCGCGACGGTTTCGATCGGCCGTTGGGTCGCCGAGAGCCCGATACGTTGAGGCTTTATGAGCGTCAGTGCTTCCAATCGCTCCAGCGACAGAGCCAGATGGGCGCCGCGTTTATTCGGCGCAACGGCGTGGATTTCATCGACGATGACGGTTCGGACCGTCTGCAGTAGCCGACGGCTCTTCTCAGCCGTCAACAAAATAAACAGCGACTCCGGCGTCGTGACGAGGATATGGGGTGGCCGCTTGAGCATCTGCTGGCGCTCCGTCATCGGCGTGTCGCCAGTGCGAACCAGCACACGGAGTTCCGGCATCAAGAGGCCGGCAGACAACGCTGCATTACCGATTTCAGCCAGTGGCTGCTGTAGGTTTTTCTGTACGTCGTTGCTAAGCGCTTTGAGCGGCGAAACGTAGAGCACCTGCGTATGGTCATCGAGTTCACGCTCGAGGGCTTGCTTGAAGAGGTGATCAATGCAGGAGAGAAAGGCGGCGAATGTCTTGCCGGAACCGGTCGGCGCGGCAATCAGAACATCTACCCCCGATTGAATGACCGGCCAAGCCTGACCCTGCACATCGGTGGGGGTCCCGACTGAAGACGTGAACCATTCGGCAATGAGCGGATGAAATCGAGAGAGGAGCATAGCGCGTGATCGTACCACGTCGCCAGAGTAAGCTCTATGGGACGGCTCTCACGTACACATCCGCCGCGGCTGCGGGGGAGATAAGGGGAGCGGTTGACGAGAAGGCAACGAAACCCCCATTATCGGTAATCGACGGAGCAGTACTGTTTCCACCCGCGCCAGGTAGACCTGCGCTATCGAGCGAAACAACAACATTCTGTCCGTTTACGCCAAACTGAGTGTCATGTCGGTACACTTGCTGCCCGGACACAGTTGCCACCAGATTCGTCGCATTTGAGACGAAGGCAATGAACCGGCCATCCGCGCTGATCGTA
>VBOM01000086.1 GCA_005877535.1 Nitrospirota bacterium
TAGAGGGGAGGGACCGTGTGCACGATAGCGGGTGGTTGTGCCAGCTGACGTTGCAGGTCGGCACTCGTAGAGGTCTGGCGATCGAGTTGATCCTTTAAGTGATTGACGGTCTCTTGTTGGGCTTGCAACTTTCCTTGGAGTGTTGCGATCTGGTCGCGCTGCGACTCGGAGAAAGCCTCCAAGCAACGGGTGCGGGCATCGCCGGTATAACTCGAACATTCCCACGGTGCCTGCGATTCGCTTGCATGAGCCGGTAGCCCAACCAACACCATTCCTATTCCGATCGCTCCGATGAGGAATTGTGCCCACAGCCCTGTCTTCCGAGAGGCTTCTCGACGATGGAAGTTGTGATCATTCATAGGTATCCCTCTTGATAGCGACTGTTATTAGCCTACCACGCAATTGCTCAAGGGAACAGGGGTGGCTAGCAGGATGCTGAAAATGTCCGCCAGCAGGGGAGGGATGGCCCGGTGAGTCTCCTGTGCTCGCACAACGCGCGGTCTCAGAAGAACAGGAGGGGAGCAGCCAGACCATCCTTCTTGCTCGCAGAACGCGCACGATAAAACTGTGCTCGTCCGATGCGCGCAGTGAAGGACAGTCTGGCCGTTCCCCTGGTGGCGAAGTGGGGAAAATCGGAAGACCCTCGCCCGGGCTTATGGCACATCTCGGCGTGCCAGTGGGTGGGAGGGTGAGAAAGTTGCGCGCAGTGGGGGACTCATCCGGGTCATCCTGGGGACAACGAACACGAGCAAGCTTGGAAGTATCATACTTGTTCACTCGCTGCGGCCTTGCATGGGACAAGGCGCGTCCCTGGGCGAAGAGGCTGTCTTGGCAGACTCAGGGTGGGCGGGTGAAGTAGCCGCCGGGGTTGGGCGGGTAAGAAGTCTGGTCTTTTTGAGCATCCTGCAGGAATGTTCTCCTGTTGTGACGGATGTGCGGTCAATAAAGGTTCTCGCGTACCAATATACTTTTTCTGCAGCGTGGTAGAATGGCCAGGGCTGAAAACCTCCGACCGCTCCGATGCGCTTCATCCGCTCTGCCGTTGCGCCCTTGTCGAAGCCTCGCTAGAATCCGCCCACATGCATGTCTGAACTGCCTCCATGATTCTGGGATTCGTCATTCTCTATATACTCTTGTCGATGGTGATCGGATTGGCTGCCGCCAGGCGGGTCCATACCACGAAGGACTTCGCGGTGGCCGGTCGCAGCCTGCCGCTGCCGGTGGTCACTGCCACAGTGTTCGCCACCTGGTTTGGCGCTGAGACCGTGTTCGGCATCTCCGCAACCTTCGTCAAGGAGGGGTTGCACGGGGTCGTAGCTGATCCGTTCGGCTCCAGTTTGTGTTTGATTTTCGCTGGGTTGTTCTTCGCCCGGCGCTTCTATCGCCTCAATCTGTTGACCATCGGTGACTACTACCGGCTGCGGTACAACCGCAGCGTGGAGGTGCTGTGCACGTTGTGCATTGTCTCGTCCTATCTCGGCTGGGTGGCCGCTCAGATCAAGGCGCTCGGCCTGGTTTTCAATGTAGTGACGGATGGGGCTATGACCCAACCCCTGGGCATGGTGATCGGTGCCGTGATCGTCCTGACCTACACGACGTTTGGCGGCATGTTCTCAGTGGCGATCCTTGACTTCGTCCAGATTACGATGATCATGGGCGGCATGCTCTACATTGGTTCCGTGATCAGCGGTCTCGCTGGCGGCGTGGGGGCGGTCCTCACCCACGCGGCTGGAGCCCACAAGCTTGATTTCTTCCCCGCGGCGGATTTCAATGGCTGGATTCCTTTCATCGGAGCGTGGATGACGATGATGCTGGGCTCGATCCCGCAGCAGGACGTGTTCCAACGCATCACCTCGGCCAAAGACGAGCAGACAGCCGTGCGCGGGTCTGTACTGGGCGGCACGCTGTACTTTCTGTTCGCCTTCGTACCGATGTTTCTGGCCTACTCGGCGACCCTGGTGGACCCACAGATGTTCGGCGCGCTGCTGCAGAAAGACTCGCAACTGGTGCTTCCGACACTGATTCTACTGCACACGCCGGTCTTCGCCCAGATTATTTTCTTCGGTGCCGTGCTTTCGGCTATTATGAGCTGTTCGAGTGCCACGCTGCTGGCTCCGTCGGTGGCCTTCAGCGAGAACATCATCAAAGGGATCTATCCGCATATGAGCGACCGCACGTTCCTCCGCACCATGCGCATGGTGCTGGTATGCTTCGCCGGCGTGGTGTTGGTTTTCGCGCTCAATTCGGAGGCGAGCATCTTCAAGATGGTGGAAAACGCCTACAAGGTGACGCTGGTAACGGCCTTCGTTCCACTCAGTGCCGGGCTTTTTTGGCCCCGAGCGACGACGCAAGGGGCTTTGTGTGCCTTCGTGGTCGGGTTGGTGACTTGGATGGGGCTAGAGCTGTTCGGTCCGTCCGATTCGATTTGGCCTCCGCAATTGGTCGGGTTTCTCCTGGCGGCAACGGGGATGGTTGTCGGCTCGTTTCTGTCTCAGAGGATCGGAACTCATAAGGCCTGAAGCGCGAGACACGCGGGAAAGGCCTGACGAGCATGATGGGCGAGAGAATTGCATCGTGCATGAGCCGAGGCGTAAGGTTCATAGTCCCAAGCGCGGCGGTTCGTATTTTCTGAAACTTCGAACCCTGAATCTTCCTCTATTATCTTGCTCGTCGCGCTCGTCTAGCTCTTCTCGCTCGTCCCGCTCGTTAGTTATGCTGTGGTGAGGTTCCAGAATCGTGAATAGACCTACCCGATGGGTGACATATGCGAGCCTAGTCCTGGGAGGCCTTGTCGCCGCGCTCTGCCTCGTCGTTGTGGTCTATGGTGCATATTTGGCGACCTTTCTTGAACTGCCCAAGAGCGATGATCATCCTCCTCTGCGTCTGTACAGTGGTCCCTTCCTACTGCAACCCGATCTCTCGCTTGTGCACAGCCACCTGCTTGAGCGGCTGCAACGGTTGGGCTATCGACGAGTGCAGACAACGCAGTCTCCCGGCGACTATCAACTGACCGAGGAGGCCCTGACGGTCTATCTCCATCCGCAGCCGGAGGGCCATGTCGACGCGACCATGGTGACGTTGCCGTTGGATCAGGGGCGAGTGACGGATGTCCTGTCCCCTCTTGAAGGTACCCCGCTCTTTCCCATCTTTCTGGAACCGGAACTTCTGAGTGGGGTGCGTGGTGAGTCACGCCAAGTGCGCGAATGGGTTCCCTTGGCGCAGATTCCTCCACTGATCATTGAGACAGTCCTGACTATCGAAGATAACCGGTTCTATTCCCATTTCGGCATCGATCCAGTTGCCGTAGGACGGGCGCTCTGGACCAATTTCACAAATGGCGGTGTGGTGCAGGGTGGCAGCACCATCACACAGCAGCTGGCGAAGAATTTGTTTTACTCGCCGCAGCGGACGATGGGACGAAAATTCAAGGAGGCCCTGGCGGCATTAGTGCTGGAGGTGAAGTATACGAAACAGAGCATCTTAGAAAGCTATCTGAATGAAATCTATCTCGGGCAGGCGGGATTCGTCTCGATCTATGGGGTAAGCGAGGCAGCCCATCGCTATTTCGGCAAGACTCTTCAGGGATTAACGGTGGAAGAGGTCGCAATGATCGCAGGTCTGATCAAGGGGCCCAATAGCTATGCGCCGACGAAACATCCCGGGCTGGCGAAGCAGCGGCGTGATGTCGTGTTACGGCGGCTGCGGGAGACAGGTCACCTGACGGAAGAGGCCTGGCATCGTGCTGTCAATCAACCGGTGCGCGCGACTCCGTCAGAAGATGTTCTGACCGATGCGCCCTACTTCGTCGATGCAGTGCTTCGGCAGGTGGAGGAGGCCGGCGTGGTCCCCTTGCCGGAGGGTTTGAGGATTGATAGCACGCTTGACCCCATGATCCAGCAGGCGGCCACCGAATCGCTGGAGAAGGGACTGGCCAAGTTAGAGGCTACGCATCCCCATCTCAACAGTTCGCTGGAATCGATGCAAGGGGCTGTGGTGGTGCTCGATCCCAAGACCGGGTCTGTGCTGGCGTTGGTGGGAGGTCGAGACTACCGGCGAAGTCAATTCAACCGCGCAGTTCAGGCGCAGCGGCAACCGGGCTCTCTCTTCAAACCCTTCGTCTATCTTGCGGCGTTGGAAGCGGCCCGTGAGGGTCAGGCAGGCCAGTTGACCGCGGCGAGCTTATTGTCAGACGAGCCTGTGACCTTTGAATCGGAGACTGGTCCCTGGTCTCCGCAGAACTACGACAAACAATTCCACGGGCCTATCAGCTTGCGCAGCGCGTTGGAACAGTCGCTCAATGTGCCGGCGGTGCAGGCGGCCAAGACCCTGGGGACCAGGCCTATCGTGCAACTGCTGCACCGTCTTGGCGTGACGAGTGCTATAGGCAATGATCTTTCGTCGGTGGCCTTGGGCAGTTCATCGGTGTCGTTGATGGAGATCACAGCGGCGTATGGAGCGATCGCCAACGGGGGGATCGCTATCAAGCCGACTGCGGTGCGATCGACC
>VBOM01000087.1 GCA_005877535.1 Nitrospirota bacterium
GCAACGCGCGCGCAATCAATTTCACCCCGCGGTCATGGCCGTCGAGTCCGACTTTGCCGATCAAGATCCGGATTGGTGTTGCCGCTACTGCCATGCCTTCACCTCACGGAGAAAATATTTACCCTCCTGATCCCTGTGGACATGCCCGGCCTGGACCAACGGATCATGCTCGAAGAGCAGCAGCCATTTCTCTTCGAAGGCTCGGTCCAAGATCCATCGTTTGGTCTCGAGCGTCTGAATGGGGAACAGGTCGTAGCCCATAATGTAGGGGAGAGGCAGATGGGACACGGTTGGGATCAGATCGCCGAGGAAGAAGGCCACCTTTCCTTCCGATTCGATCTTCACGCCCTGATGGCAGCGCGTGTGGCCGGCGGTGACGATGGCGGTAATCCCGGGAAGTAATTCCCTGTCGCCGTGCAAGAATTCCCACTGATTCACGTGAGCGATCGGCGTGAAGTTGTCTCGCCGGTAACTGGCTTTGGTCCGTTCATTGGCACGGGCGGCATCTTCAAACTCCCCATGCTGAATGTAATATTGGGCTTTGGGAAAGGTGGGCCTGATGGTCCCGTCCTCTTCTTTCATCGTGTTCCCTCCCGCATGGTCAAAATGCAGATGGGTGTTGATGACCATGTGGATGTCCTCTCGACCGAGACCCAGGCGCTTCAAGGAGACCAACAAGGTCGGGGTCCGCTCGACGGCAAACATGCGCTGAAACTTGTCGTCTTCCTTAGAGCCCAATCCTGTGTCTACCAGAATGTTCTTCCCGTGCGCCCTGATCAACAGACAGGTGAGACTCAGAGGGATGCGATTCAGCTCATCGGCTTCGCAGCACTTCTGCCAGATGACTTTCGGGACGACCCCGAACATGGCCCCACCGTCCAACCGGAATCGGCCGTCCGTTACGGGATACATTTCAAACGCGCCGAGTTTCATGTGTTCACCGAGCTTTCAACCTTCAGTGATCAGCTCACAATAAGCGACCTGAGTCTTTCCAGACGAGGAATTACACTGATGGCTGACAGCCGATCGCTCTATAGCACCACTGGTTCTCTGTATATTCCCAACACTTCCTTGAGCGCCGCGCAAATCTCTCCCAGCGTCGCCTTTGCTTTCACCGCTTCGATCAAATACGGCATCACGTTCTCGCCGCAGGAGGTTGCTTCCTGCAATGCTTCAACCGCGCCGGCCATTTTGAACGGATCGCGCGATTTCCGCAGATCCGACAGGCGTGCCACCTGTTCCTGCTCCACTTCCGGCCCAACCTTCAGAATCGGGATTGGACGCGATTCCCTTTCTAGGTAGTCGCTGACACCGACGATGATCCGTTCTCCTTGCTCCACTTCACGCTGATATCGTTGTGAGGAGTCGAGAATCTCTCCTTGCGGGTACCCCTGCTCGATGGCCTTTACCATCCCGCCCATGTCATCCAGCTTACGGAAGTAGTCAAGCGCCGCTTCTTCGAGTCGATTCGTCAGAGCTTCGAGATAGTACGACCCGCCGAGCGGGTCCACCGTGTTGGTCACTTCGCTTTCCTGGGCGATGAGTTGCTGAGTGCGCAACGCGAGCTTCACTGCTTCTTCTGAGGGCAAAGCCAGAGTTTCGTCCATGGAATTGGTATGGAGGGATTGCGTCCCGCCCAACACCGCCGCGAGAGCCTGCAATGTGGTGCGGACCACGTTATTCATGGGCTGCTGGGCGGTCAGTGAACAACCGGCCGTCTGCGCATGACAGCGGAGCTGCAATGATCGGGGATCTTTCGGATGGTATCGGCGCTCCATTTCACGGGCCCAGAGCCGGCGGGCTGCCCGGAATTTGGCGATCTCTTCAAAGAAGTCGTTGTGGACGTTGAAAAAGAACGAGAGTTGGGGGGCAAAACTGTCCACGGTAAGTCCGGCTTTCACAGCTGCCTCGACGTAGGTCAGCCCGTCGTACAGTGTGAAGGCCAATTCCTGAACGGCTGTTGAGCCGGCTTCTCGGATGTGATACCCGCTGATGCTGATCGGATGCCATTGAGGGACTTGTTTCGTACAGTAGGCGATGGTGTCGGTGATAAGCCGCAGTGAGGGTTCAGGGGGGAAGAGCCATTCTTTCTGGGCGATATATTCTTTCAGGATGTCGTTCTGTAACGTGCCGCCCACACGCTCACCGGAGATGCCGCGTTTCTCCGCGACCGCCAGATACATGGCGAAGATGACGGCGGCAGGTCCATTGATCGTCATCGAGGTGGTGACCTGGTCGAGGGGAATGTCCTCAAAGAGCTGGTCCATATCCGCGAGCGATGAGATCGCCACGCCGCAGCGACCGACTTCGCCATGGGCGCGCACGTCGTCCGCATCGATCCCCATCAAGGTCGGCATATCGAAGGCGACGCTGAGGCCGGTCTGCCCATGCTGGAGGAGGTATTTGAAGCGGCGGTTAGTATCCTCGGCAGACCCGAAGCCGGCGAACTGCCGCATGGTCCAGAGCCGGCCCCGATACATGGTGGGATAGACGCCACGCGTGTAGGGAAACTCTCCCGGATGGCCCAGATCCTTCTCAAGCGACCAGTCCTTCAGATCGTCGCGCGCATAGACGCGATTGATGTCGAGTCCCGAGAGGGAGGTGAAGTGCGGTTTGCGGTCTTGCATCGATCCGTTCCTCCTGCGAGGGGCTAGAGTCAGGTCTTCCTGCTCGTTGCCTCCTCTCTCTCGCTGCTTGCCTCATACAGATAGAACCCATGGCCGGTCTTGCGCCCCAGCCACCCGGCTTCGACATAACGGCGGAGTAAGGGACAGGGACGAAACTTGGGATCGCCCAAGTCCTGATACAGGACCTCGCAGATGGCGAGCACTGTGTCCAAGCCAATCCGGTCGGCGAGCGCCAGGGGCCCCACCGGATGATTGGCGCCCGTCGTCATCGCCAGGTCGATGTCTTCGACGGACGCGACCCCTTCCTCCAAGGTGAAGATGGCTTCATTGATCATCGGAATCAGGATCCGGTTCACGATGAATCCCGGGACGTCCTTGGCCACCACGGGAGTTTTCCCCAGCCTTTGTGCCAGTTCCCTTGCCAGATGCCATGTTCGCTCGGATGTTTCGAGGCCGCGCACGACTTCCACGAGTCTCATTACGGGGGCCGGATTCATGAAGTGCAGCCCCACGACTCGATCCGGCCTGCCGGAGGCAGCACCCAGTTTGGTGATCGAAATCGAGGAGGTATTGCTGGCAAGAACTGTCTCCGGCTGACAGATTCGGTTCAGTTCGGCAAAGAGTTCCTGCTTCAACGCGAGGTCTTCGGGAATCGCTTCAATGACCAGTTGCACGTCCCGCAATCGGTTGAGCTGCACCATCGGACGGATGAGCGCCAACACCACCCCTGCTTGATGGTCGCTGAGGCTGCCCCGTTCCACGGCTCGTTCCAGGCCGCCGCGGATCTTGGCGAGTGCCTCCATTAACGGCGGGTCCGCCACATCGACGAGCAGCACGTGATAGCCGGCCGTGGCACAGACCTGGCTGATGCCGCGACCCATCTGGCCGGCGCCGACGATGCCGATGGTCTTGATGTCGTCGGATATCATACCCACCTCGGGAGAGAGGGGTGCGGCCCAGGGCCGCACGTTGTGTGCCTGTCCTTCCCTGTTACGGATTCCCGCTCGTCTCCCCTTCCGTGTCGCTGGCCTGACTCATGGTCGTTCTACGACCACCGCCAGCGCTTCTCCCCCTCCGATACAAAGACTGGCCAGTCCTCGTCTGGCGCCGCGGGCCTCCAGGGCATAGAGCAGGGTCGTGAGAATCCGCGCGCCGGTGGCGCCGATCGGATGCCCCAGCGCGACCGCCCCGCCGTTGACGTTGACTCTCTTGGGGTCAAGCCCCAGTTCCCGGTTGATGGCCAGGGACACAGCCGAGAAGGCTTCATTGATCTCAAACAGGTCGATGTCGCCCATCGCAAGGCCGGTCTGCTTGAGCACCAGCTTGATCGCTTCGACCGGCGCGATCGTAAACCATTCTGGCGCGAGCGCCGCGCCGGCATAGCCGACGATGCGCGCCAGCGGGGTAAGCCCCAGCCTTCTCGCCTCCTCTTCCGCCATGACCACCACCGCCGCCGCCCCGTCATTACAGGAAGGAGAATTCCCCACGGTCAAGACCCCGTCTTCCTGGAACACCGGCTTGAGCTCGCGCAGCTTGCTCAGATTGACTCGGTTCGGTTCTTCATCCTCTGTGATGGTCACCGGCGCGCCTTTCCGTTGCGGCACGTCGACCGGGACGATTTCCCGTGTGAAGGCCCCGGTCGCCATGGCTGCTTGGGCGCGGCGGTAGCTCTCTAAGGCGAAGTCGTCGAGCTCCCTTCTGGTGAGCCGATACGTGGCGGCACAGAGTTCCCCGCCCTGCCC
>VBOM01000088.1 GCA_005877535.1 Nitrospirota bacterium
CACGATCGATCAGGGACAGGATTTGCGCAAAACAACTGGCAACGGCTACCATACAATACCTCCGGCTTGTGGGTGACACGGCGTGGCAACGCCGTCGATGGGTGTGGATGAACAGCCCATCCTACTCACAAGCCGGAGGCATTTTAAGGACTTATTTTGGACAAGAGTGGGGCGGGAGTCATTTCTTGATTCCTGCCACACCGACGCGTGGCCCTGGTCTAAGCCAGCGACACGTGCTTGCCTGCAGTTGAGTCCAGAAAATATAAAGGGGTGAGAAGGACGGCCTTCTCCCGTTGGCAATCGGTAGGAGTGCCGGTATATATAATTAATGGCGGTGATGGATTCGACTAAATATATCTTCTGGGAGGACCAAGGTCTCTGGCTTGGCTATCTGCAGGACTATCCCGATTATTGGACTCAGGGGCAGTCGCTCGAAGATTTGGACTCCCATCTGCGAGACCTGTATCAAGACCTGACCAGCGGGGAAGTCCCAGTGGTTTGCAAGCTCGCTGAACTGTCGCTTCGGTGAAGCGGAAAAATCTCATCCGATAACTCGAAGCGGGTGGCTGCGTGCTTGTTCGCCACGGCGGGAAGCACGACCGGTATCACAACCCCAACACGAATCCCAACCTGTCTGCTCCAGAATGACGAAGCTAAGCGGGCACTCTCCCCTTTCTTTTAAGGGTGTGCCCAGGTTGGCTTTTACTGCGCGCATCGGACGAGCACAGTTTCACCGTGCGCGTTCTGCGAGCAAGAAGGCCACCTGGGCGCACCCGTCGGCTCTTTGCTTGCAGCGGTTCACCGAATCGGTTAGGCTAGCCCTATGGTTTTAGATCGAATCCATATGGATCCGCAGGTCTGTGGGGGTAAGGCGACGATCCGTGGCCTTCGTCTGACCGTGGACTTTGTGCTGAAGCTGCTGGGAGATGGCTATACGGCAGCTGAGATCGTGAAGGAATATCCGGAATTGGTCCTTGAGGATGTCTATCAGGCGGCGAAGTATGGCGCCTGGCTGGCGGGTGAGCATACGTCCTCTGCTTCATGAGGCTACTGGCCGATCTCCACATCGCACCTCGTACTGTTCAGTTTCTCCGCTCATTGGGTCACGATGTGCTTCGCGTGACCGATCTCCTCCCCGCAACCGCCTCTGACGAAACCATTGTCGAGCGTGCCGCACAGGATCAACGGATCATCCTGACCCAAGACCTCGACATGACGGCCATCATTGCGTTGTCGCGACGCCAATATCCGTCGCTCGTGACACTTCGTCTCAGCTCTGTAAGAATCGAGTTCGTGAACACCGTCCTACAACGGACTCTCCCCGTGCTGGAGCATGATCTGCAGCAGGGAGCACTCGTCACAATCGAAGACTCCCGCATTCGTCTTCGTCGACTTCCACTGGCTATTCAGGACGATCCACCTCGTTGACCCGAAGCCAAGCAAGTCGCGAACCGGGGGCGTCGCTTGACTTTGCACCTAGCTCACCCAGTTGCGACTTCCCACGGAGTGGTGCCGGTGCAGCCCAGCCGGTCGCCCTCAATGATGTCCAAAAATACTCCAGACTAAGCCAATCTTTCCCTCCCCTTCTCCCTAGAGTACAGCCAGATCGGCTTTCACTGCGCGCATCGGACGAAAGATTGAACAAGTGTTGGACGTTCAAGTAGACTTGCCTTCCACCAGAGTGTTCAGGCGACCGTGCTATGATTCATCTAGGGGTAACTAGCATGAACATCGATGACCAGATTCTGAGAGCGTATGCCGCCATCACTTCGATTCGGGCTAACGTTCCGGAGCGCCACGAGATTGAAGCGCGGTGGGTCAACGAGTTCAACGCCGCGATCGAAAAACTTGAAAAGTCACTGGACATTGATCTGCAAGAATTCAAGGTTCCGCAAGACGCGCTCAAACGATTTGTCGCGTCGTGCAACAGCCTGACGAATGACGTAACCTATCTCGAAGGTCTGTGGTGCGAGCGGGCCATTCTGATGCAGAAGCTTGACTCGGTCCTTGTGTACTTCACGGGTTTGGAAGACCGAGAAGACAATAAGATTGGTTTTCATCCATTTAAATAGGGATAGTGAAAACTGAGAACGTTGCTTGAATTCGCACCTTGCTCACCCTGTTGGGGCTCCCACCGAACGGTGCCGGTGCAGTTCGGCCAGTACCATCGATGATTTCCAAAAACACACCAATCTTCCCCCCTTCCCTAGTGCGCATGTCGAGCGACCTTCATCAAAATGATTGACCCTTCCTAACTTGCTTGCTCCTCTTCTCCTGGAAGGGCACCCATGTTGGTCTAAGCGCGGCCGTCGAGCGCGGCCCTTCTGAGGGCGCGCGCTCCTGCGAGCAAGAAAGCCACCTGGGCGCACCCATCACCCCCTCGTATACCCCACTAACGATATATTGACAGCCTGAAATCCAATCCTTGAGAATGCTCTCATGTCAGGGAAGATCATCATCGAACGGCTGGAGTTTCAGGGGCGTTGCGGCGTGATTCCAGCAGAGCGCCGGCTGCCTCAGCCGTTGGCGGTGGACTTGGAACTGGAGTGCCAGACTGAACCGGCGGCGACTTCGGATGACATCCACCACACGGTCGACTATGCGCAGGTGGCAGATCGGGTGATCGAGATCGGCGCGACGCAGGATTGCGCGCTGCTGGAAACATTTGCAGAGCGGCTCCTCACCATGCTCTTCGCGGAATTTCCCATCGAACGGGCCAAGATTTGGGTGCGAAAGCTTGCGCCTCCGCTGGAGCATGCGACTGGCTCGGTGGGCGTGCAGCTCGAACGGTCACACCTGGCTCACCAGATTCGGGATGCGGGACCAACTCCGGCCCGGTTTCTGACTCAGCAACTCCGTCGCTTACCGAAAGGCAAGGCGCTCGATGTCGCGGCCGGGTCTGGACGCAACGCGCTCTATCTCGCCTCGCACGGCTTTCAGGTCGATGCGATGGACCGCGATGAACAGGCTATGGCTCAGCTCGCTGCCACGGCTAAGCAACGCAATCTTCCAAATCTCAGGGTCCAGACGGTGGACCTCGAACGAATAACCGATGCACGGCCGGAATTTCCGAAGCAGGAATATGATGTGATCGTCGTGTTCTTCTATCTTCACCGCGCATTGTTTCCCGCTCTCATCGAATCGCTGAGGCCAAACGGGGTCTTGATCTACGAAACCTTCACCATCGACAACTACTTGCGCCATCGCCATCCGCGCCGATGGGAATTTTGCCTCGCGCACAATGAATTGCTCCGGCTCACATCCAATCTCCGCGTGTTGTCGTACGACGAAGGCGAACACGACGGCAGCCATGGACCCGAGTCTGTCTTCACCGCGCAACTCGTCGCCCAACAAGCGGGCCTCAGCAGCCTGCCGCACGAGTCGACATGAGTCGCATCGATCTCCATCTCCATACGACCCACTCCGATGGAAGTCTCTCGCCGGTTGAGGTGTTACGACTCGCTCACAAAGCAAAGGTCACTGCGCTGGCCATTACGGACCACGACATTGTGTCCGGCATTCCCGAAGCCATAGCAGCCGGCGCTGAGCTGGGAATAGAAATCATTCCCGGCGTCGAGATCAGCTCCTGTGTTGGCAATAATGAGCTCCATATCCTTGGCTATTGCATACAGTGGCAAGATCCGTGGCTGAATCAACGATTGGCCACCTTGCGCGAGAGTCGGCATAGACGCAACCCGCAGATCATCGAACGGCTGCGCTCATTGGGACTAGACGTGACCTATGAGGAGGTGCAGGCTCTGGCCGGCACGGATTCGGTTGGTCGACCGCACATTGCCCGGCTCTTGATGGACAAGAAGTATGTCACGTCCGCTAAAGACGCCTTTGACCGCTATCTGGCTGAGGGGCGCCCGGCCTTCGTGGCGCGTGAACTGCCCCAGCCTGCGGATGCCATCGCCTGGATCAGAGCCGCCGGCGGCGTGGCCGTGCTGGCCCATCCTACCTGGGCCAAGGTGTCTGGAGAAGGGCTGAATACACTCCTGACGACATTGAAAGCCCAAAGCCTCGGCGGCATCGAAGTCCACTACAGTACCCACACGAAGCGACAGACAACGGAGTATCTCGACCTGGCCAAGCGGCTGGATATGCTGGTGACCGGTGGAAGCGATTTCCACGGCATTACCAAGCCGGACATCGAAGTTGGTACGGGCCGGGGTGATTTGAAAGTTCCCGAGAAGCTACTTGAGCCGCTCAAAAAAGCCGCCCACTTCGTTGGTCATTCGTGAAATGTGAACGAGACAGGCGAGACCTGCGTGACAGGCACAACTCGCGAAGATGACACTTCCGACACGTCCCGCTTGTCTCGCAAGTCTCGCGAGTCCCGCGAATAAGGATTCACGCTTCACGGGTGTCGAGCGCACCCCTGCTCATTTCTCCCAATTCGTTGACTCTCCCATCCCATCCGCTACACTTTGAAACATTCACGGACAGACTCAAAGATTCCTATGTCAAAATCCTGGACTTGGATCGCTCCCTATACCTTTGTCATCATGGCTGTGCTTCTAGCTGGTCCCTTGTTGAGCAGCCTGGCATTGGTCCAATCTGTCTCGATCCCGTATCTGCAGCTTAGTGGGCCTAACGCCATTCGATTGGTTGCGAACCTCCTCGCACTCACCATCGTCTGGGTCCTCGCCTTCGCTGCTTCACAGCAAATCCCGGACAACGGCCGCGGATCAAGCTTTCTCCGCAACCTCGTCCTTCCGCTCGCAACCCTCGTCATCATCCTCTTCGCCAACAAAGCGTTCAGGGCCATGGGGCTGCCTCTGATCGAACAGATAGGCCCTTCTCTATTCGCCTGGAGCTATGCAATCGGCCTCCTCGGTTCCGCTCTCTGGCTCACGGCAGCCTGGGTCCTTAACCGGAGTGCGCTACGCGAAGCCTTCGCTCCCTCCAAACAAACACGGCACCAAGAGGTGCAGGTACTTTCGGAAGATGAGGACGCAGGACAAGAAAAAGACACAGAGGCTCCGTCAGAACCAACAAGTACGGCTGCCACATCGATGATCACCGGCGGCACACCAAGCATGCTCGGGCGCTACAAGGTGTTGAAAGAACTCGGACGCGGCGCAATGGGACTTGTCTACCTGGGAAAAGATCCAACGATCCAGCGTTTCGTGGCCATCAAGACCATGCGACTCGATCAAATCGACAACGACGACAAGCTGCAAGACTTCAAGGCACGGTTTTTCCGCGAAGCAGAGTCCACCGGGCGTCTCTCCCACCCCAACATCGTGACCATCTATGACGCGGGAGAAGAAGCCGATTTAGGCTACATCGCGATGGAATTCATCGAGGGAACCCCCCTGAAACACTGGGCAAGGAAGCCCAACTTGATGCCGGTCAACGAGGTGCTCCTGACTGTGGCCACCGTCGCGGATGGCCTGGACTACGCCCATCAACAAGGCGTCGTCCATCGCGACATCAAGCCGGCAAACATCATGCTCACGAAGGACCGCGTCGTGAAAGTCATGGACTTCGGTATTGCAAAGATGGCCTCAAGCAGCAAGACACAAACGAATATTGTGTTGGGCACGCCGACGTACATGTCACCGGAACAAATCGCAGGCAAGAAAGTGGACGGCCGGTCGGACATCTTTTCACTCGGCGTCGTACTGTTCGAACTCCTCACTGGACAGCTGCCGTTTACCGCCGACAACTTGTCGGCCGTACTGTTCAGCATCGCCCATCATCCGCATCCCGCCATTCAGACCTTGCGGCCCGATCTTCCCCTAATGGTGCCGGAGATTGTGGATCGCGCGTTACAGAAAGAGTTGCCTCACCGCTATCGTCGCGCGGATGAGTTCGCGCGCGAGCTCCGTGCCTGCCTGCAGAGTTTTGCGGCCTGAAGGAGGCGTCGTCTGGCTCTCGAACAATTGCATAGCGCCAAATCCGATACCGGCCTTAAACGGCCCCATAACGAGGATCGCTTTGTGGCCGACCCTCCGCTCGGACTCTATGTCGTCTGTGATGGGATGGGCGGTGGCAACGCCGGCGAGGTTGCCAGCGCCCTTGCAGTTGAGGCGATTCAGGCGCATCTGGCCGAGGCAGCCCGGTATGCAGACCTGCCGCTGATCGGCCCCTGCGATGCCACAGTGTCTGCATCAGCCAATCGTCTTGCCAGCGCGATTCGTGCAGCGAACGATGTCGTTCATCGCGAGTCATGCAGCAGGCCTGACTATGCCGGGATGGGTACCACCGTGGTCGCCGCATTGCTCCGTGAGGAAGTGCTCGCCATCGCCCATGTCGGAGACAGCCGGCTCTACCTTGTTCGAAACGGGACAATCCAGGCCCTCACCACAGACCATTCCTGGGTCGCCGAACAGATCCTCCAGGGGGTCATCACGGAGGAAGAGGCCGAACGCTCTCCCCGCAGGAACATCGTAACTAAAGCCCTCGGCGTCGAGAGCAGCGTCGATGTGGAGCTGACGGAGGTTCCGGTCAGGGCCGGAGACATGCTATTGTTGTGCTCAGACGGACTCACCCGTGGTGTTAGCCCTAAGAACATTCTTCACGTCCTCAGTGGATCAGAAGACCTCCCCACCATGTCCGATCGCCTCATCGTCATGGCGAACGAAGCCGGCGGCGATGACAACACGACCGTGGTCGTCGTGGCCCTGCGGGATGAAATCGAAGCCGGACTGTGGGAGCGGCTGAAAAAACGATTCGTCGCCTAAACAATCGCGGGGACACTGTACAGGAGGAAA